>JBKBVP010000057.1:0-7370 GCA_046289495.1 Candidatus Kapaibacteriota bacterium
GCATAAATACTTTTTTGTTAACTTGCTTAATGTTAAATTTACAAGTTAATATATTTTCAAAAAATTTGGAAGCAACAATAGAAAATAAAATAAAGATACTTCCAGAATATATTGCCAATCAAATTGCTGCAGGCGAGGTTGTGCAAAGGCCTGAATCTGTCGTCAAGGAATTAGTTGAAAACTCCTTGGATGCAGAGGCAAAGGCAATAGCTGTTGTAATACACAAAGGAGGAAAGCAGTTAATTCATATTGTTGACGACGGTTGTGGAATGAGTCGGCAGGACCTAATTCTTTCAATTAAACGTCACGCAACAAGCAAAATTTTCACCCCGGAGGATTTAGAAGCAATCGTAACCTATGGCTTTCGTGGCGAAGCCCTTGCTTCTATTGCAGCTGTATCAAACCTCGAGATTCGAACCAAAAGAGCAGAGGATAATCTCGGCTGGCAACTTATCTCTGAACCAAACAAGGAACCAGTCGTCGCACCGATATCTATGGATAATGGCACTCAGGTATTTGTTAAAAACTTGTTCTACAATGTACCTGCACGAAGGAAATTTCTCAAATCCGACTTAACCGAGTTTCGTTACATTTCAGACACATTAATGAAAATCGCTCTTTGTAGAAACGACATTAGGTTTGTATTCTACGATGAGGACTCATTAATTTTTGATGTTTATCCAAGCTCTGCGAAAGAAAGAATCAGAGATTTGCTCGGCGATACGGTATACTCCTCTCTTATTTCGGTAGACTATGAATATGCAAACATACATATTTGGGGCTTTATTGGTCAGCCTCATTTAGCAAAAATTTCAAAAAATGAACAATTTCTTTATTTGAATGGAAGGAATATTCGAAATAGAGCCCTAACTTACGCTGTCTACTTAGCTTATGAACATCTGCTCGAAAAGCAAACCAATCCGTTCTTTCTTCTCCATATTGAATTAGACCCACGTAAATATGATGTTAATGTCCATCCTCAGAAGCACGAAGTTAAGTTCGACGACGAAAAATTTATCTTCAACATAATTAACACTGCTGTATCAAAAGCATTATCCGAAAACAATCTCGCTCCTGGTGTAACGATAAAATCTATGTATGAACCGCTACAAAAAACACCCACAGAAGAAAAAAATTACGAAGAAAATATAAAACTCGTAAACAAAGTTACTGGTGAAATTGTCGAGCAGGCAAATCCTTGGAATAATCCACAGCAAAATTTTAAAAGTAGACTAAAATATACTCCTGGCATTCCAACAAACCAGGTGATTGGCAAAACATTGGAAAATTTGTTGCAACCAGAGAAAAATTCAACCCAAGCATTCGAAGAGAAGAAACCTTGGAAATCCATTTATCAAATACACAACAAATTCTTATTAATCGAAAAAGAAGATA
The DNA here is from genome assembly GCA_046289495.1 of Candidatus Kapaibacteriota bacterium. GTDB lineage: Bacteria > Bacteroidota > Ignavibacteria > Kapaibacteriales > UBA2268 > Naka2016. The sequence goes on from JBKBVP010000057.1 coordinate 1,396, forward strand.
GAATCTTAATTGTAGACCAGCACGCAGCACACGAAAGAATACTCTTTGAACGCGCCAAAAAAGCAATATATGGAAATTATACCAATACTCAACAGCTACTCTTCCCAACCACAATACAATTAAATCCGTTTGAATTTGTAGCCATTAAGGAAATCGAGAGTGAATTGCGCAAGTTAGGTTTTCATTTTGAACTGATTACAAACGGGGAGCTGGAAATCTTCAGTGTCCCTGCCGATATCATTAACATAGAACCAATCAAGATTTTGCGGGAAATTCTTGCTTCGTTTATCGAGACTTCGGAGCTTCAAAGATCCAACATAAGAGAATACCTAATCGCTACCTACAGTTGCAAAGCTGCAATTAAAACTGGACAAGCCCTAACAAAAGAAGAAATGGAATCACTTGTCGATGAACTTCTTAAATGCGAAACACCTTTTGCCTGCCCACACGGCAGACCCACAATAATCGAAATAACTATCGACGAGCTGGATAAAACCTTTTGTCGAAACTTATAACAAGTATACGAGAGTCGATGCAACGATTGCACAATTCTTTGCAATGCAATCTCGTTTATGCAAATAGGTGATTATTTGCTTTCTTTTAGAATACTAACAAATACAGATTTAACTCTGTGAAGCAACTGTCGAGTAACTTTGTCCATCAAAGCCATGTCGTCTAAATGAAGCAAATGAGAGTATTCATCCAAAAGTTCTTTCCTTATGCGTTCAAATTTTTCTGCAAAAGGCTCGAATAACTCATCGTTTGCACTCTCATGCCAGGAAAGAAACACAGCAACTTCATTGTCGATAATCTTTTCACAAATTTGTATTTCCTCCAACTTGGCTTTTTGTTGCCCCTTCAGATATTGCTTTAACTTCTCAATATCGAAGTATTGTATGTTTGTATTTAATCCAGTAACATCAACATCTCGAGGAATAGCAAGGTCCAAAATGATTTTTGGCTTTCCAGTAGCTTCAAAGGATTCATTAATTGATTTAGCAGGAATGATATAGCTTGGCGCGGAAGTCGAGGTAAATACTATATCGGCTTTGCAAAGGATATCATCCAACATTGCAAGGGAGAAAGCACTTCCCCCAAACTTCTCTGCCAAATGCTGTGCTTTGTGTAATGTTCTATTGATGAAAAAGAAGTTTGAGAAACCTACTTTTTTCAACTCCTGAGAGAGTATCATAGTGTTTTCGTTCACACCAACAATTGCAATGTTGGTATCAGGTTCAATTGATTTCAAAACTATGTCTGTCGCAACGCCAGAAACGGAGAATTTGCCCTTCCCAATCGAGGTCGAATTCCTCACAACTTTACTGCAGCGAAAGGCTGCGTGAAATAGTTTATGAAGCACTTTGTCCACTGTTTTTACCTGGCAGGCAATGCTGTAAGCTTCTTTCACCTGACCTACTATCTGATATTCTCCGATTACCATGGAGTCCAAACCAGAGACAACTCTAAATAGATGTCGGACCGCCTCCCGATTATGATATTGATAAAATAAATTTTTCCTTTTATCTATGTCCTTATGGAAAAATTCTTTGTAAAAATTTTTAACCAGCTCGAATGGCTTGATATCTTCACAATGGCTGAAATAAATCTCGCTTCTATTACAAGTGGAGAGAAAGACAACACCCTCAACCCCAATTTGAGAGGCAAACAATGTTAGCAAATTATTAAATTCCTTCCTTGGAATTTGTAGGTGTTCAAGTTCTTCAATCGTAGCGGTTTTAATGTTTAAACCCACTACAGATATTTTCTGATTTTCAGCCATGTTTACAAGTAAGAAAAATTAAACATCAAAATTTAGCATTTAATAATTGCAAACCACCAGCCAAATATGAAACATTTTTTTTACCCATGTGCTTAAGGAAAATTGCCGCTTGAATAGATCTAGGCCCCTTTTGACAAACACATAAAATATTGTCCAGACCTTGCAACTTTTTCAACTCCTCGAGAAGATTGTCGAAGTCAATACGCATTGCTTCGTGATTAAACGGAATCTCAGGAACCTCTACTTCCTTTCTCAAATCAATTATCGTGTGATCTTTGGCTACGTACTGAAGATTTAACGGGCTCATAGGAACGAGTGAAAATCGCTCTTGAAGCTCGATAATACCTCCAAGGTAGTTTAAAGGATTTATTGGTGAAGAATGCGGTGGAGTATATGAATGTTCGAAATTAAGCAAGCTTTTAAAATCGCACCCTTTAGTTAGCAATGCGGAGAATGTATCGATATATCTTGTAACCTCGCCCTTGCCACAAAGCTGTAGCCCAAGCAATTTGCCATCGTCCTTTCTATAGAGTACTTTTGCAAACAATGTTTTCGTATCGGGGTAGTAGTGGGGTCTGTCGTAAAAAGTTCCAATAGCAAATTCATAATTGATATTGCTCTCCTGACAAGTAATAGAGTTAATTCCAACATTAGCAAAAAAAGTATCAAAAACTTTTAGCGAGATTGCACCGACAGCACCTGGGAATTCAGATTGTAAACCAGATATGTTATCTGCAACAACTCTTCCCTGTCGATTCGCAAGAGAGCCGAGAGCAAAAACATCACTTTTACCAGTTACAAGATTGGTAGTTTCAATGCAATCCCCTGCTGCATAAACATTACTAAAATTTGTTCTTAAATGACTATCTACTATAATACCACCACGATTACCAATGGAAATCCCAGAAATTTGGGCTAATTTGGTGTTTGGTTCAACTCCCAAGGCAATTAAAACATAATCTGAATGGAATACACCTCTATTAGTAAAAACAACTGGTTGGTCTTCAATTATCTCGATTTTTTCTACTTCTGTATTCAGCAGAACATTTATTCCATTCTCTTTGAAAAGCGCCAGAAGCAGATTTGAAATTTCTACATCGAAACATTTAGGCAACAGAGCATTTTCCTTTTCAATCAAAACGGTTTCAATACCCCAAAGAGAAGAAACTGCTTCGGCAAGCTCGCATCCAATAAATCCACCACCAATTATAACAACCTTTCCGATTTGTCCACGTTCGGCAAGAGTTCGAAATTTTTTTGCTTCTAAAGGGGAGTGAAAAAAAGAAACTTTTTCGAACTCGATAAAGGGAAATTTTGGAATAATTGGTTTTGAACCTGTTGCCAAAACAAGATAGTCGTAATTTAAAATTTTTTTCTTACCATCTTTAAAAACAATCTCTACAAAATTGTGTTCGGGATAAAGTTTGGAACAAACTGTTTCAGTAAGCAGATTAACATTCATGACATTTTTGAAATACTCTGGAGAGCGAACCGTTCCCCAGGGAGTCGACATCAGCTCGTCGAAATTTTCAACTTCGCCACCAGCATAGAAAGGCATCCCACAAGCACCAAAGGAAACAAAAGGCAATTTTTCCACAATTGTGATTTCTGCATTAAAATCTAAGCGTCGCAGCCTGGCTGCGGTCTTGCAACCAGCGGCCATGCCCCCGACTATTACAACTTTTTTCATATATATGTCAAAAAAGATAAATTAGTCATTACAACAAATTGTTTAATTAGAGCTTTTATCTTTGTATAAAATTGTTGCTATTGTTTTCTCTTATTATGCTTTATTGTTTGAATGATTATTTGGTTTTCTTAATATTGCAGTTTTTCAAAACTTATTCACTATGAATATTTGCTTTTTTGTAAATCTCCCCGGATTTGGTGGACTAGAAATCCAAACAATTTTGAGAGCGAAAGATGCAATTGAACTGGGTTTCAATTCAACAGTTGTGACAAAGAAAAATACCAGAGCAAACAATTTTTGTAAACCACTGAATCTCGTACGGGTGGAAATTTCTGATTTTTTCTTGTATCAAGTTACGCAAATAAGAAATATTTTCACAAAATACAATATCGACATCTGCATTGTGCCCAAAACAAACCTTCTGCCAATTGCTGTTTTTACGAAGCAATTGAACAAAAACTACCCTAAGGTTATTTTTTATCAACAAATGCAATCCGGAATAAAAAAGAAAGACATCTACCATAACTGGATCTACAGAAATTTAGATGGGGCAATTGTTCTGACAGATGTTATGAAACAAATGTTAACCGAAACGACCAAAATCAATTCTGAAAAAGTTTTCGTCGTCCCTTATGGAGTAGACTGGGAGAAATTCCAACAAGAGAAAATCAATAGAATACAAAACAGGAGAATCTACAATATTTCATTGGATGCTTTTGTTGTCGGTTGTATTGGAAGAATAGAACCGTTAAAAGGGCAAGATACACTTATTGAAGCTTTTGCAATGGCTCAAATTGAAAATAGTTTTTTAGTTCTTGTTGGCAATATAGATGATAAGAGATACTTTGAAAAGTTAGACATTTTGGTAAGAAGGTTAGGGATAGAGGATAGAATTAAATTTATAAGTTTTGATTTTGATGTATCCAAAATAATGAGTACCTTTGATGTATTTGTGATGCCATCACTATCGGAGACCTTTGGTTTGGTACTAATTGAGGCAATGGCGAGTTCTCTCCCCGTCGTTGCAACACGTAGCGGTGGAGTACCGGAGATCATAGACGATGGCGAAAATGGTCTTTTATTCGAACCTAAGCAAGCGAAACAGCTTTGTAGGCATTTACGGGATTTATACGAAAAAACAGAGTACGCAAGTGCATTGGGATTACAAGCCTTAGAAAAAGTGAAAATCAAATTTGACTATCGCAAAAACGTTTATAAATTTTTCGAGATTTGTAAACTCATACATACGTCGGGGTAGGATGTTGTTCTTATTGCTTCTAATTCTGGTAAATAATTTTGTAACATATCCAAAGGAGAGATTGCCAGAGGTAATTAATGAATACCAACCCGCTATTTTCCCTATAATTTCCCCCGATGGTAAAAAATTGTATTTCAACCGAAAGTGGCATCCAGAAAACACCGGAGGAATACACGACGACGACGATGTGTGGATTTCTGAAAAAAAACAAAATGGGAACTGGGGCAAACCAACAAGACTTGAAAGTAACATCAACACAAATTCAAGTAATACATTTCTTTACATTTTCCCAAATAATCGCAAAGCTCTACTCTACGGTAATTACCAACAAACATCTAAGGGAAAACTTGAAAATTGCTTCGCTTTTTCAATTAATAAAGATGGAATATGGCAAAAGCCTGAACCTCTGGTAATAGATGACTTTTACAATAAAAGCTTGAACTACTCTGCAACAATTTCCACCGATGGCAGAGTTTTAATTATGAGCCTCGAACGTGAGGACTCTTTTGGTTCTCTGGATTTGTACATCTCCTTTTTCGACCCGGGAAAAAATAAATATTCCAAGCCACAGAATCTTGGGAGTATAATCAACACGAAAGGTATTGATTTAGTTGCCTTCCTTGCATACGACAATAAAACACTATACTTTGCAAGTAATGGTCGGCAATCAAAAGGTAAGCTGGATTTGTTTATGACCAGGAGATTGGACGACACCTGGTTTAATTGGTCCGAACCCGAACCAATGGATTTCATAAATACCGAATGGGATGAAAATTCATTTTATTTAAACATCAGTGGTGATACTGCCTTTTTTTGTAGTGGAGATGCCACTACTTCCCGCGAAGGTATATATATAGCTCGATTAGATGAAAAATTCCAACCCTTGCCTTACCTTGTCCTACAAGGAAAAATTTATACAATAGTAAACAATCAAAAAGTCCTTGTAGATGAACCTGTCATCTTTAATATAGACAACTTCGAAAATGATTACGTTTTTAATGATACTGCCTGCGATGGTCAATTTACATTCGTCGTTCCAAACAACACCCAATATAACTTTTTTGTCCATTCAAAAAATTTAGAGTCTTACTCGTTCACTACTTCATCTTATAAGTTCCCAAATACCACTTTTCAGAATTATGACATCATTTTAAAGCCAAAGGAAGAACACGGACTTGAAGAAATGAGCGTCTCTACTGCCAATCACAACCATCGCTCTACTGTTAAGGACAAAAAAACATTACTTG
>JBKBVP010000058.1:0-5924 GCA_046289495.1 Candidatus Kapaibacteriota bacterium
TATTTCAGTACGGAGAAAAATTAAGAAATGATGGTTTAAACCTTTTGTGCTTTAAATTTAAATAAGGCGATAAGTTTATACCAAATGTTGGAAGTTAAAAGATATTATTTGAAGAATCTGACGAATTTTGATCAAACGAATAAAAAACAATCCAATCCTTTTAGATATTATAAACAATATCTCTACAAATTCAATGAATAGAAATATATCCAAGGATAAAAAAGGAGGAATAGACAACTGGGGAATATAAGTGATATTAAAGCGATTTATTAGCAATGAACATGAGATTATTCTAAGTGAGATAAGTTTTTGATGATTAATTTTTTTAAGGGAAAAAAATTTCGGGGTATATTCGAACAAACCACTGTCACAATGTTTTTGAATCTAATATTTTTCAGAATGTTTAAAATTTAGCTCATTTACGATAAAGCGAAAGCAATACTTCTTTCATTTAAAAAATTGAAGCAATTGTTTACAATGAACTTTGCGAAAGAAGTTCAAGGTGTTTTTACATAATTTGTGGTTTTTATTTTCTAGTAAATTTATGTTTCAATTTGAAAATCATATCTGCAACCATACTGGATAGATCGAAGTCTGGTTGCCAACCCCAGTCCTTTCGGGCAGCGGAATCGTCGACGTCATCTGGCCACGAATCTGCAATTCCTTGACGATAGTCGGGCTTATACTCAATTTCAAAATTGGGGTAGTGTTTTCTAATTTCTTCTACAAGAGTTTTAACATCGAAACTCATAGAGCCAACATTGTAATCGCAGCGGTGAGTTAGTCTTTCTACTGGGGCGTCTAAAAGATTTATAGCAGCCTTTAGGCAATCGGGCATATACATCATAGGTAGTCGGGTGTTCTCGTTGACGAAACATATGAATTTTTCCCCAGCAACAGCTTTATAAAATATCTCTACAGCATAGTCGGTGGTTCCACCTCCGGGTAAGGCTTCAGAAGATATAATGCCGGGATATCTTACACCGCGACAGTCTAAGCCGTACTTTTGGAAATAATAGTCTCCTAGTAGTTCAATTGTCACTTTGGTTAAACCATACATAGTTCTCGGTTTCAGAACACTGTCTTGCGGAGCAACTTTTGGTACGTTCGGTCCCCAAACAGCTATTGAGCTCGGTACAAAAACTTTCGCAAGTTGATATTTGACCCCAAGATTAAATGCATTTAAAGTTCCATTGATATTGATGTTCCAACATCGCATTGGATTGGCTTCGCCAGCGGCGGATAAAATTGCGGCAAGATGTACAATTGTATCCACGTTGTGTTTGAGTACTATACGTTCGAAAGCTTCAGTATCTGTTACATCTAATTTTTCGAAGATACCATTGTACAAAACACTCTCGGCACTTGGAGAGACAATGTCGGAAGCAATTACATTGTCGTCGCCATAAATTTTTCGCAATGCAATAGTTAATTCAGTACCAATTTGGCCATTTGCTCCAGTTACAAGTATTCGTTTGGTTTCTTTTTTCATTTTACACCTTAGATTTATGAAGTTGGTCCAATTTGCTTACAATTCCATTTTCAACTCTAAATAACCCGCAGGTTTCGAAATTAAATAGTATTGGTTTAATTTGGTCAATATCGGTTAAAGTTATAAATAATTGAAGGTCGAGATTATTCAAAATATTCAAAACCTGATTTACTCTACTTAAGTCCAATTCAGAGAAGATGTCGTCGAGAAGCACAATTGGTTTTGTTCCTTTCAAGTTTTTTAAGTAATTTAGCTCAGCATATTTCAGTGCAACTAAAATCGACTTACTTTGTCCTTGAGATGCAACAGAACTGGCGAGGTTATTGTTTAATAAAATAATAAAGTCGTCTCTGTGAGGTCCGAAAAGAGTTATACCTCTTTCCAATTCCTTTTTCTCATACTTTTCAAATTCCGACTTCAAAAGTAAGTAAATTAGTTCGGTTGGATAGTTATTTTGAAGCAATTCGTTATTAAAGTTAATGTTGCTAAATGGAGAATAAAAAAGGTTTGCAACCTCCTTGGAATTTGTAAGTTCCGAGAAGCATTCAGAAAACAATGTGGCAAATTTGACAATAAAATCACCACGGCTTTTAATTATGAAAACAGATGTATCAATGAGTTGTTGTGTCCATATTTCAAGTAAATCAAATCCAGAAGAATTTCCTTTTGCTATGTCCAAAAGTAGTTTGTTTCGTTGTTTTAAAATTCTTCGAAGTTCGTATAATTTATTAAGGTAAACTTTATCGGTCTGTGCAATAATTCTATCTACAAATTCTCTTCGAAAGGATGGAGCACCAAAGACAATCCCCCTCATATCTGGGGCTAGAATTACAGATGGGAATCTGCCGATTAAGTTCTGCGCAGTTATCAATTTGCCATTCTCTTGGCGAATAACTTTTGTTTTCCCAAGTGTATAGAGAATGTAGATGATTGCGGAAGTTTGGTTTTCCGTTTCGATAGTGATTTCTAATACATAATAATCAGTTGAGTTTCTAACAATATTTTGGTCGAATTTGGTGACGAAGCTTTTAGAAAAAGTACCGAGGGAAATAGCTTCGAGTATACTGGTTTTGCCCGAACCATTTGGACCAAAAAAAAGATTTAAATTTGGTTCAAAAATTAATTTTGTCTGCTTGTGATTTCTAATGTTTTCAAAAAAAATTTGTTTAATGTGCATGTCAACTAATTTTCATAGGCATAAGTAGCATCAACAATTGTTCGCTTTCAGGTTGAGGTTTAAAGACAGCTGGTTTTGTTTGGTTTGTGAGGGATATGTATAAAGTGTCGCTCTCATCATCAATTTCAATGTTTTGAGCTGCTTCCAAAAATAATTCATAATTGAAGCCAATGGGAAAGTTTTCGCCGTTGAATTCACAGGGAATAGTTTCTTGTGCTTGTGTACCAACCTCTGGGTCTTCAGAAGTTAATGTAAGAGTGTCGGAGCTTATGTCGAATTTAATAAGTTTTTGGTAGCTGCTTGCAAAGAGGCTTACTCGGCGTAGTGCTGGAATTATGTCTTTTTTGTTAACTTTCAACAGATAAGGACATTCTTGTGGGATTACATTTTCGTATTTTGGAAAGTTTTCGTCGATGATTCGAGTAATTATAACAGTATTGTTGATGTCGAATCTCACGTGAGTGATTTTTTCATTTTGTTCAATGAATGAAATGATAACATCGTCGTCGGCTTTTCTTAAAAGTTCCACTGTTCTTGCAGGTACTATTACGTTTAGATTTTCTGGGAAAACATTTGAATCATTCGATAGAACTGTAGCTTTAGTAAGTCTATAACCATCTGTTGCAACAAAATTTACTCTATTGCCTTGAAATTGGAATAAAACACCTGTCATGGCGGGTTTGAAATCGTCTGAGGATACACAGAAGTAGGTACGTTCGGCAGCCCAGGAGATATCTTTCATCGAAATCAAAGCTGCTTTCTTTTTTGTTTCTTCGTCGATTGGATTAATGATTTTTGTGATATCGGGTTTTTCAGATTGGAAAAGTTCTGGTAAAGAAAGATACTCGTGATAATCTAATCCTTTCATCGAATATTTTCCATATGCTGTTTTTATGGATATATTTAACGTCTCGGCATCAGAGGAGAAGGTAAATTCATCTGCATTCTCGAGGGCTTTTATGATATCGGAAATCTTTTTTCCAGGGACAAGGATTTTGCCGTCCTCCTGTTGATTTACAACTATTTGGTGCATTATTGTTATTCTTTGGTCCGAAGCAACTATTTTCAGGAGGTCGCCTTCGAGAATAAAATAAAAATGTTCGAGTACTGGTAGGGTAGATTTCCTCGGAAGTGCTGGGGAAACCTTTTGCAGGGCGAGATTCAATTCCTTTAACGATACAGTAAATTTCATTTTTCTTCTCCCTAAATGTGATTAAAACAAATTTTTTTAATTTTAAAATCTAAGTTTTACAATTTATGAAAATGATTAGAAATTTATGTGTATTTTTTACGATATATGAGCAGTTAATTTATGAGTATAAAAATTGCAAAGTATGGATTGGATAACTTCTTAGTTGGTGTATCCATCGGGTTGTTATTTGTTGCAATTCCGTTTTTTTTGGGATTAAGTTTTGCATTAAGTGTTTTTTTCTGGTTTGTGGGAGCATTAGTATTGTTGTTTTTCTTTTGGTTTTTTCGAGACCCAAGACGCAATGTGCCATTGCTTGCTATAGAGGATAGTTCAATAATTTTAGCTCCAGCCGATGGCAAAGTAATTGAGATAAAGGAAGTGGAGGAGAACTTGGTTTTAAAACAAAAGGTGCATCAGATTAGTATTTTTCTCAGTCCATTTGATGTGCATGTGAATCGCTCGCCTGTTACTGGCGAAGTTTTTTACTATAGTTATCGACCTGGGAAGTTCCTTGCAGCATACCATCCCGAAGCATCTGAAATGAACGAGCATACATTGATAGGTGTCAAAAATGAGTTTGGAGCCATAGCATTTAAGCAAATTGCTGGGGTTCTTGCTCGTCGGGTCGTATGTGTTTTGAATTCGGGCCGTAAAGTTGAAGCTGGCGAAAAGATTGGTATGATGAAGTTTGGCTCTCGAATGGACATCCTGTTGCCAATTACATCGAGAATTTTTGTTAGAAAAGGCGATAGGGTCCGCAGTGGCGAGACAATCATTGCAAGATTAAGAAAGGAATTTGAATTTCCAAACATTGGATGAATCTTATGCTGCGTATTACTCGTTCAATTGTACCCAATTCTCTCACACTTGCAAACTTGTTTTCTGGTTTTATTGCCATAATATATGTTTCCCAAGACAAGTTTATGCTTGCTGCTTTGTTTATCCTTTTAGCAGCAATTTTCGATTTGATAGATGGTTTGACTGCAAGACTTGTTCAAAGCGCAAGCGAATTTGGTGTTCAGCTGGACTCGCTTTCTGATGTTGTTTCCTTTGGTGTGGTTCCTTCTTTTATGCTTTATAAAATTTATTTCTATCAATACGGTGATTTTGGTTTGATTGTATCTGGTCTGCCCCTAATATGTGGTGTCCTTAGGTTGGCTCGTTTTAATGTTCAGACAAATGCCTACCAAGATAAGATGTTTTTTACTGGTTTAGCAATACCATCTGCTGCTTTCTTTATTATCTCCTACCTGATTTTCTATCACACAAGCGATTTATTACCTGAAAATGTAAGAGGATTCACAATATTTGCAGTTACAATCATTTCATCAATATCGATGGTATCTACCATAAAATTCTTTAATGCACCCAGACCAAATAAAAAATATATCAAACAGCACCCATTTGTTACTGTTTTTTTTCTTATCGCCGTTATTTTAGCAATTATTTCCAAAGGATTATCTATATTTCCATTTTTTGTTTTTTACATTTTCGGTAGTCTGTTACGTCATTATTTTTTAAAATATGTAAATAAACTGGGGATTTATGCCAAAATATTTAGCAAAAGTTAGGGTAATGTTGAAAAAGGAAATACTTGATGTTCAGGGAAAAACTGTTGAAAATTCCTTTAAATCACTGGGGTTCGATACTATTTCTAATATCCGAATCGGAAAGTTTATAACATTTGAAATCGAGGCTGACAATCTTGATGAAGCAAATAATCTAGTAAATACTGCAACCGACAAGTTGCTCTACAATCCGAACATAGAAACTTATTCTTATGAAGTTGATGAATTTCTGGATGAAAAATGAAGTTTGCGGTAATTGTTTTCCCTGGTTCAAACTGCGACCATGATGCATATTATGCATTAAAGCATAATCTAGGTTATGAGGTAACATTTTTGTGGCACAAAGATACAGCCATACCAAATGATATTGATTGCATAATACTTCCCGGCGGATTTTCCTACGGGGATTATTTAAGAGCTGGTGCAATAGCTCGTTTCTCTCCAATAATGAGCGAGGTTATAAATTTTGCTAAAAGAGGTGGACTTGTCTTGGGC
>JBKBVP010000058.1:5934-7357 GCA_046289495.1 Candidatus Kapaibacteriota bacterium
ATGGTTTCCAAATTTTAACAGAGTCGCAACTTTTACCTGGTGCATTGCTTAAAAATTACTCCTTAAGATTTGTCTGTAAAGACGTTTATCTTAAGGTTGTTAATAATAATTCACCTTTCACCTCGTTTATGAAAGAGGGAGATGTGTTGCGTATCCCGATTGCACACTTTGAAGGTAATTATTTTGCGGATGAGGATACAATAAAACAATTAGAAGACAACGAGCAAATAGTGTTTCAATACTGTGATGAGTTTGGAGAAGTCACAGAGGAAGCAAATCCTAATGGTTCAATTAAAAATATCGCTGGGATAGTGAACAGAAGTAGGAATGTTTTAGGAATGATGCCACATCCAGAAAGATATTGCGACCCAGTATTGGGCGGAACAGATGGAAAATTACTTTTTATGTCAATTGTTAATTTTTTAAATAAAATGTAGGTGCAAAATGTTTGGTCTTGGAGCACAAGAATTACTTCTAATAGCAGTTATCATAATGCTTATATTTGGTGGAAGAAAGATACCAGAGTTGATGCGAGGATTGGGTCAAGGTATAAAAGAGTTTAAAAAAGCCTCTTCATACAACGAGATTGATGTAAGCTCGGAAAAGACTACAGAGAAAAAATCAGATTAGCTATGTTTGATGTTGGTGGTGGTGAACTTTTATTTATTTTGCTTGTTATAATTATTCTTTTTGGGCCGGAGAAAATACCAGAGCTTTCGAGATTAATTAACAAGGGCATTAGAAAAGTTCGGCAAGCACAAAGCCAGATTCAGTCCGAAATAACCAATATCACTCGGGAAATTAATGCCGACCTTGCGGAAAAAGAGGAGTTAAGTAAAACTAATCAAAAGTCCGCACGAAGAGAAATTGAGAATTAGCTCTACCAACCAATCGCTATAGTTCTTTTTGTTGTCGAGAACTCACCAGTTGTTATATCGCTTGCTTCAAATAGAAGAACGTAGCCACCCGCTTTTATTTTCCCGCCAAGGTTTGTAATACCATTCCAGATGAGCTCGCCGGAGGATGGTGTAATTTGATTATTTGCAATTGTAGAAATTTCAATACCATCCAAGCTGAAAATTTTGGCTGTGATTCTTGCCTGTTTAAAAGGCAATATGTATGTGATTGTTAAATTAGAAGTTGTTGAAGGTGAAAATGGTTCTGGCTCGACGAAGAGTGTTATTTTGTCACCTTTTTCAAGCGATACACTATTGATTTCCCCAGGGGTTGCTCCCCTTTGATCGACACTGGTGTACCAATGGTCCGATATAAATGATAATTGTGTGGGAACGAGTTTTTCTAAACTTCTCTGCTTGTAACTTGTTAACTTACCTTTATGCCATTGTGGTAAGTAGGTCAGAGAGTCGTGAGTTAGCCCGATACTGTTGATTAAGATTATTAGGTCCCCAGTGTTTCTTAAATT
>JBKBVP010000059.1:0-7352 GCA_046289495.1 Candidatus Kapaibacteriota bacterium
GAAAATTCTTTGAATTCTTCCTTCAATGTGAAATATATTAGTGTTCCACGCTGGGGTCTGTCGATTTCTTCGATAAAGTATTTTTCTACACCATTTGATTTCCATCGCACACCTTTTGCATTCGGAAGATAAGAACGGGTTTCGAGGGTAACCTCGTCGGTGACCATAAAGACTGAATAGAAGCCAACACCAAATTTGCCGATTAAATTTAAGTCGACACTGGTACCATCATTTTTGAGACTCTTCAAAAAGTTTGCAGTACCAGAATGCGCAATGGTTCCAATTTGGGAGATTACTTCAGACTTGGTCATTCCAATCCCAGTGTCTTCGATTTTAAAGGATTTCGTCTGTGGGTCGACTATGATATCAATTCTTAACTCTGCTTCTGGGGATAAGATATCGGGCTCCGTAAGTCTTTTAAAGCGAATTTTCTGAAGGGCATCGGATGCATTGGAAATTAACTCACGAATAAATATCTCCGGATGTGTGTAAAGTGAGTTAATTATTATGTTTAATAATTGCTTAATTTCTGCTATAAACTCAAATTCCTCTTGGCGTCCCACTTCACTCATAGTCTAACAGAATATTTTACAAAAACTTAGTTTTTAATAAACGAAAAAAAAACTGTTATATTTAACAACACACATTGTTTGTTTTAATAATTTCCATTGTAATCAACAAACAACAAGTCACTTGTTTACGACATTGTGTCCTTTTAAAATGAACTATTATGAAGTGAATATGTTTTATATTTGAATTTATGGACATAATGAAACACAAACTTGTTCTTAAATTAATTTTAGTATCTCTAATATTTTTAAACTTTTACTTGGTTATTAATTTTCTGCGCAGCGGTAAGTATTTGTCTATGCCACAGCAAATTTCCTTTTCACACAAATCTCATTTGAAATACAAAATTTCTTGCCTATTCTGCCATTATAAAGCAGAGACCAATAGTTATGCAAATCTTCCAAGTACCAAAGATTGTATGATATGTCACATAGCATTAAAAACCGAAAGTGAATTGCTGAGAAAAGTTATCATTTCATACGACAGTCTCTTTACTATAACATACAGGAAGACTCACGATTTACCAGATTACGTTAAATTTACACACTCTATACACATCAATTCTGGAATAGATTGTGCTACTTGTCACGGCTTCGTAGAGGAAATGGACAGCTTATATCAAGTTAGGAATCTAACGATGGGTTGGTGCGTTGATTGTCATCGAAATCCAAATAAATACAACATACCTCCAAGAGAAATTTCTGGTATTGTATATAGCCAAGAGATTTTAACAGCATTTGATAGTGTTATCTTTTCATCCAAAAATCTTGGATATTTTATTGTGCCGAGGAAATTAGCGCCTGCTTCGACTGATTGTTCCATTTGTCATTACTGATATGAAAAGGAGAGAATTTACAAATATTTTTACTACATCATTACTTGCAAGTGTAGCTTGCAATCGTCCCAGAATTGATTTGACTACAAAAGTTAAACCAACTGACCAACCTACATTTGAAAACATAATAGAATACTGCACTACATTTCCGTACTTAGAACTACCAATTCCATTGCTTGTTGAAACCTCCAATGGCATCCCTTTTAGAATTACTGGGAATAATAACACCAAAACTTTCAAGCTCTTTGCACCTTCATTTGCCTTAGCTTCGAGGTACGTATTATTCGATAAGCATAGAAATACTCCTCCTACAATCGAAGGTAAACCCGTAGATAAATCATTTGCGTTTGAACACATCTTCTCGGTGATTGATGAAATACTAACAAAGAATAGAAAAGTAGCAATAATAACAAATTATATTAATTCCCCTTATCTACAGCATTTAATCGATGAAATTAATGAAACAAATAAACAAATACACATCCTTGAATTGCCAATCTTTGAATTTTACAAACAACAAGCTCAGGCAAATAATATCCTTTTTAATAAGAACTTGTACTTAATACCCAAGATCGAAGGGAAAAAAATCATTATTAATTTTGGTTGCGATTTTCTTTACAACGACCCATACTCAGTTATTCTCGTATCTCAATTCAAAAAATACAAACAAACTCTCCTTACTTACGAAGATACCTTGACACTGACGGGATTAAACTCAAAGATCAGAGTACCTGCCTCGGAAAGTGCTGTTTTTAACTACGCTATTACGATTTTAAAATTCATTTTGGAGAGACACAATTTTACGTTTAATCACAAAGTATTTAGGGAATTAGACAAGCATACAACATTTGAATTGCCAGAAAACATTAAAAGAGAAATATCAAACCATTTCAATTCTATTGTGTTCATTTGCAATCCGTACTATCCGCTGAAGATTCAATTGTTAACAAATCTTTTAAATTTCATCTGTTGCGAAATTAACCAAAATTGTTTTGAACAAAATTTTTTCATCATAGACCTCGAGAAAAAATCAAATCGGGTTCTTGATTATTACTTTTACTTATCAAACATTGAAGATTTTGATATGACTTTTTTCGTAAACTACAATCCTTACTTTTCTTTAAACAAACAACTAATTAAATTAATCGAGGATGGGAAAATTAAAAACATCGTTCAGTTGTCCATATACCAAAATGAACTTACCAAATGGTGCAGAATATTTATACCATTGCAAACTTTTATGGAACATTGGGGGGATTACCAACAAATTGATGGGAGTATTCTGGCTCAGCAAAAGCTCATTCAACCAATAAATAGAAACTCTATCTCCGATTTCGAATTTTTTTACGAATTAAGAAAACATCTAAAAAAATCCGAGCGTAAAGAGAATTACACGACCGATTTAATGAATTGGTATGCCAGCCATAATGAATCCCAAGAACTGGTAGAAAATCTTCAATTAGGTTTATTTTTGCCATCATCTACATTTAAAAAACATAAATTGGAACTACAACAAAACAATTTAAATAAAGCCTTGACTAACATAAACTATCTTGAACAAATAGAGACGCCGACATCAAGACTAATAATCTACCCAAGTCTTCTAATGTACTCTGGTGAATACTCGAAAAATATTTATCTTTACGAATTGCCCGACCCACTCACTTCAGTAGTTTGGCAATCTTCGGTACACTCATCAATCAATATAACTGGGCAAGACAATTTAAATGCAATAAATCTTAAAACTGAAAAAGGAGAAATTAAACTACCCTCTTTGGTATATAAAGATCTGAGTGTACAAAATAACTTCTACATTTACAAAAATTATGATTACTTTAAAAGGTACTTTAATATAGAATTCCTACATATAAATCCTTTTTTCGTTGAATTTGATAATTCATATTATATGAAAATACTTGATTATCAGTTTGAAGAAGGGATTGAATTGCCGAAAATGAAAAGAAACTCGTTACAAGCGACATTTGATATTCTTTCGCCAGTTGGAGGAAGTGATAAAATTAATTCGTATGAGAAATCAATCACTGATAGAAACTTAAAAGACGAGCTCCAATGGTCAATGATAATCGATATCGATAAATGTATAGGTTGCAATTTGTGTATGCTTGCCTGTCAAATTGAGAACAACATCCCAGTCGTCGGGGAGAAAATCATAAGCCGTAACCGAGACTTATTTTGGATAAATGTCCTTAAGCTTCCAAAGTCGGAGATGGTTTATTTCCTTCCATTGATGTGCCAGCATTGTGATGATGCTCCCTGCGAAAGTGTTTGCCCAGTCGGTGCCACAAGCCATTCCTCGGAGGGGATTAATGAAATGACATACAACCAGTGTATCGGCTCACGTTTTTGTATGGCTAATTGTCCTTACCACGTCAGAAAGTTTAATTTCCAACATCCAGAAAAATCACATATACAATATATTCCCGAAATAATGAATCCTTGGGTAACTGTCCGAAGTCGTGGTGTCTCGGAAAAATGTACTTTTTGTATACACAAGTTAAATTTTGCTAAAACAAAGGCGAAGCTATTTAACGAAAGTAGTGATTTTCCAATCCAGACGGCGTGCCAGGCAGCTTGCCCAGTTCAAGCAATAGATTTCGGTAGGAAGAAACAACTGCTTACAAAAGAAAAAAAGAATTATTTGTACCTACTATTACAAAATTTCAACACTCATCCAAATGTATACTACAAAAGCACCAAAAATGACCAAACAAAAGGTTAGAGCATCGATACTTGCATTAGCAGTATTGTTATCAATTTTATTTATTTTAAGCTTTGTCTACACTCTCGTTTATGGAGTTGAACTCTGGGGCATATCAAATAAAACAGTATGGGGAATTGCAATAGTCAATTTCGTTTTTTGGATAGGCAACTCGCACGCCGGAACATTAATCTCTGCAATATTTTATCTACTTCGGCATGACTGGAGAAATTCCATCCACAGAATTGCAGAAACAATTACGATAATTTCAATTTTAATTGCCGGGCTTTTCCCATTAATACATCTCGGTAGACCCTGGTTTTTTTATTGGATGCTACCGCTACCCATCCAAACTATGCATTGGGCAAATTTCAAATCACCCCTTATTTGGGATGTCGTTGCAGTGTTGGCATACGCACTCCTTAGTGTACTCTTCTGGTTTTTAGGTATAATCCCCGATTACAGGTTTGTTATAAGCAAAAAGATGAAGGCTCTTATTTCAAAATTTTGGGTGGGTTCAAACTATGACTGGAATGATTTCCAATGGACATACAATCTTCTTGCTGGCATACTCACAGCTGTTGTAGTGTCTATCCACAGTATTGTCTCTTACGACTTCTCTGTATCGATTCTACCTCTATGGCATTCAACAATGCTACCAATTTTCTTTGTTGTTGGGGCAATTTATTCTGGAGTTGCTCTGATTCTTTTTTGTACTACTCTTCTTGGCGCAATTGGGTCCTTCGCAGAAGAAATAACACCAAAATCACAAGAAATACTCTCGAAGCTACTTTTAGCTTTCTCTTGGATTGTGCTATATTTCTACTTGGTTGAAATTTTTTTTGTTTTCTACTCCCAAAATACTTTTGAAAAGACTGTCTTTGTTCTGCGCTTAACGAAATACTTCCTACCATTTTATTGTACAATGATTACTCTTACATTTTTTATCCCGCAGTTGCTGTGGATTGGAAAATTTCGGCGTAACAAAAAAGCTAATTTTATCGTTTCGTTGAGTGTGGTTCTTGGTATGTGGTTGGAGCGATACCTTTTGATAATACCAGCTTTGTCTTTGGACTTAGTGAATAAACAAATGGAGATTTACACTCCTACAATAATAAGTTTTATGTTAACTTTTGGTAGCGTGGGTTTGTTTGTATTATTTTTCTATGCTATAGGAAAGGTGATACCTTTAATCCCGAGGTTTGAGAATTAATCAACGAATAGGTAAGGCTTCCATTCGTTATCTATCGCAGAACCAATAAAACTTTTGATGAAAATGATATGATTGGGTTTCCTTGGTTTTGCTAAAAGCTTCATCCCAGCTTCCTCTGGTGTCCTGTTCCCTTTTTTATTATTGCAATCAATACAAGCAGTTACAAGGTTATCCCAAGAGTCGGTCCCACCTCTTGACTTAGGTATTATGTGGTCGACTGTCAAATTCCCCGATGTTGTCCCACAATATTGACATCGGAAGCCATCTCTACGAAGAATATTTTTGCGTGAAAGGTCGATTTTTTTATGTGGTATATTTACATATCGGGATAATCTAATTATGCTTGGCAAAGGTATTTGTGAATGAACTGAATTAAGAACGATACCATCCCTTTTTGCAATCAGTTCTGCTTTAGTAAGAAAAAGAAGGAGGATAGCTTTTTTCGCCGAACAAATACTTATTGGTTCGTAACTTTGGTTTAAAACTAATACTTTGTTTTTTAGGGGATTACCTAAAAACTCTTTCGAATCTTTTGAGTTATAATTATCGAAATTTTTCCCTCCAGAAATTTCGTAAACAATTATGCAAATTAAAGAAAAAGACGATTTGTTCGTCAATTTAATTTAAATTTGACAAATTTATGGAAGAATACACAAAAATAGCAATTGAAACAGCAAAAGGGGCTGGCAATATATTGTTAGAGGGGTTTGGAAGCAGCTTTAAAATTTCAAATAAAGAAGGCAAGAACAACCTTGTAACCGAATATGATCATCGTTCCGAAGAGTTCATTATTGAAAATCTTAAAAAGCACTTTCCAGAGTTTTCCTTCCTTGCGGAGGAAAGCGGTTTATCTTCAAGCAACGGCACCACGGAGGGTTATTTTTGGGTAATCGACCCACTCGATGGCACAGTCAATTATGCACATAATTTGCCTATTTTCAGCATCTCAATCGCTTTAGTCAAAAACAAAGAAATTTATTGCGGAGTGATTTACAATCCTATACTTGACGAACTATTTTTTGCGGAAAAAGGCAAAGGTGCTTTTTTAAATACATCCAAAATAAATGTTTCTAAATGTGATAAGTTGGACAATTCGTTTTTGGTAACTGGCTTCCCATACAATACCGATAGCAATCCCGGTCATTGTGTCGATCAATTTGTTCAGATGTTGAAAAGAGGAATACCCGTCCGTAGGCTTGGTTCCGCCGC
Source organism: Candidatus Kapaibacteriota bacterium (assembly GCA_046289495.1). Lineage (GTDB taxonomy): Bacteria > Bacteroidota > Ignavibacteria > Kapaibacteriales > UBA2268 > Naka2016. Next base: position 6,547 of record JBKBVP010000059.1, read on the forward strand.
TCTCGATTTAGCTTACGTGGCAGCTGGGCGCTTCGATGGCTTCTGGGAAATAAATTTAAACCCGTGGGATGTAGCCGCTGGGGTTCTTCTTGTAAAGGAAGCCGGCGGGAAAGTAACCCAATACAACAATGCACCGTACTGGATTACAGACAACAATATTCTTGCAACTAATGGTTTAATACACGAAGAGATTTCGCAAACACTAAATTCCTGTTATCTTGAAATTAACAATGGAATTTGAAGTCACTGTAATGTCGGGTGCTGGAAATATTTTCTCTGTAATCGATAATAGGAAATACAACCTTCCTATTGATTTCTTCTCGAAATATGCCAGTCAAATTTGTAAAACTAGTTTTGAAGGAAAAACAACCGAAGGACTCCTTGTTTTGGAAAACCAAACATCGCAGAACGAGGTTGATGTGCTCGTTAGATTTTTCAATCCCGACGGGTCTTATGGTATGATGTGTGGTAATGGAGGCCGATGTGCAGTTCTTTTTGCTTTAAACAACGGATTTATCAAAGATTCAAATAAGCAAATCGTTTTAGATGTCTGGGGTAGTAAATACATCTCCAAGTTCAATAATGACAAGATACAAGTTGATTTTCCGCCACCGAACGAAATTATACTCAACAAATCGATCAAAATCGACAACAAACAAATCATTGGCGACTACGTAGATGTGGGCTCCCCTCATTTTTTAATTGACTTTTCATTTATTGAAAGTGGAATAGGAACGGACTTTTATGATTTTGCATTAAAGGAATTTGCTAAAAAAATTAGAAATCATGATGTATTTAAACCGAAT
>JBKBVP010000060.1:0-7316 GCA_046289495.1 Candidatus Kapaibacteriota bacterium
ATTCCATCGGCATAGGAAAACGATTTCGGATTGTTAATATCGTGGTTTCCAGGAACAACATACACTTTTTTCCCCAAGCTTTCAAGCTTGCGGAGATACTTTGCCATCAGCAGATGGTTATGCAACTCGCCATCTTTAGTTAAATCCCCAGGGACTAAGACAATTTGCGAATTATCATTAGCAATCATTTCGATAACTGATTGCAGTATTGCCTCGCTCTCGCGCAGCATCTTTCGGTCGGAATTTAAATATTCATCGAAAGCCAATCCCTTTGTTCCCAGCGTTGTATCGTAGAGGTGCGGGTCCGAAAAAATGGAAATCGACAAAAGCAAGTCATTTCCAGTCGATTCGAGAGATTTGCTTACAACTGTGATGAGAATTGAGAGTAATAAAAATAGCAGAAGGATTTTAACTTGTTTGGTAAGATATGGTAACATAAACTTTTGATGAGTTGTTCAACAAGTAATTACAAAATTTGCCTGCAATAATTAGGATTTCATCTGGGCTAAATGAATTTTTTGTAAAACGATAAATTGTTTTTTAACCCATTCTTTGTAAAAAATTCTTTGAGCGTGACTCTTGAAGTTTTAACCAGCGGATGTGTTTGTTTAATATTTAATCAGTTTTAAAACTAAAATTCTAATTATTAATCAAAAAAAAACTTGAAGCAAAAAATTTCTTAACAACCTCTTGCAAATTTTGTATTTGAGATTTGGTGGAATATGAATATTGCAATTTTTGCTGGAGCACTCAATGAGCATCAAGATGGAGTAACACGTGTCCTCCATCGCCACATTCGATTTTATAAAAGATTAGGATACCGAATGTACTTTTTTACTCCCTCGTACAACGAAGGGAATAAGCTCGAAAATGTAACAAAGATTAGCTCTATTCCTTTTCCTTTATATTCGGACTATAAGCTATCGTTGCCCTTGAAGCGGAAGATTACACGAGAATTGGAAAAATTATCACCAGATTTAGTTTTCATACATAGCCCGTGTACACTTGGCTTGATTGCAACCAAAGTAGCCGAGGAGTTAAAAATCCCAGCTGTCGCAGAATATCATACTCACTTTCCTACATATCTAACTTATTACAAAATATCATTTTTGGAACGCTATGTGTGGCGTTATATGAGATATTTGTACTCCAAGTGTGAGATAGTTTTTGTCCCTTCTAAATCTGTTGAAAAGAACCTAAACGAAAATGGCATATCAAATACAGTGTTTATCCCACACGGTGTTGATACTGATGTTTTTAATCCCAAATTTTTCAACGCAAAATTGAAAACTAAACTTGGCATAGAAGGGAAAAAAATAGTACTTTTCGTTGGAAGGATTGTCAAGGAGAAGAACTTAGATATACTTGTTCAAGCGGTGGAGCTAATGGCAAAGCGAGAGGATTTTGTCTTAGTTGTTGCTGGAGGTGGACCATATCTAAAGTATTACCAATCGAGAACGAAAAGAGCACTTTTTTTGGGGCATTTAAACACAAAAGAGCTTGCTCAAGTCTATGCTTCGAGCGACATTTTCGTCTTCCCCTCCGTAACAGAAACATTTGGAAATGTTATTTTAGAAGCGATGGCGAGCGGACTACCACCTGTCGTTGCCAATTCCTTTGGAGCATCCGAGCTAATTAGCAACTTTGAAAATGGTATTTTAGTTGCTCCCAACTCTGCTAAAGACCTGGCAAAAGGCATCGAACTCCTTCTTGATGATGATGCACTCAGAGGCAAAATTGCCACGAACGCATTAAAATTAGCTCAAAGTTTCTCGTGGGAAAACATCCTCAAGATTTATAATAGCTACTTGATAAATTCACAAAGGAAAGAAAAATTAAATCTGGTGAATACCTCCATCAACGTAAATCCAATTCCAATTAAAGAGCAATCCTACTGACATACCAAATTTTCTCAATTGTTTTTAAAAATAAATTAAATTTAGTACAATAAAAATTTACAAATGCTTCTCAGCAGGGATAGATAAACTATTCCTAAACGAGCAAAAGATTTCAAAACATACACTCCTGCCAAATTGATTTTCATTTATTTAGTTTTAAACATTCAAACTAATAGCACTTTCTTATTGCAATCTAATCACTTGCTCAGAATATTTTAATACGAAAAATTAGTTAATGTTTATCAAACAACCCTTTGAAAAACAGATGAATTATGTTTAAAATTGAAGAGAGTATATTTAAGGAATAAAGAAGAATTAAAATTTGATTAATTTGCATATTTTTAGATTATACAAGTTGTTACAAAATGAAAATATCTTTTAATTTGTTGACGGAGTTTATTCAACTCACTCAAAGTCCAAAAGAAGTAGCAGAGATTTTAACATCGATAGGTTTCGAAGTAGAGGAATATATTGATTTTAATGAGAAATACAAACATTTTGTCGTTGGTGTAATTACTTCATGCGAAAAGATAAGTGAAAAATTATCCTTTTGTAAAGTTTCCGATGGTGATAGAACATACGACATTGTGTGTGGAGCCCCAAATGTAGATATTGGGCAAAAAGTAGTACTTGCTCTTCCAGGAGCCATCATCCCAAAGAACAATATGCATGTCCAGCCAACGATAATTCGCGGGTACACTTCACAGGGTATGATATGTAGCGAAGATGAGCTGGCAATCGGGGATTGTAGCACGGAAATACTTGTTCTGGATAATGATGCACCAATTGGAAAACCATTTGCGGATTATTTTGAGCTAAATGACATTGTCTACGAAATTGGTATTACACCAAACCGAGGAGATTGCCTTAGCCATCTTGGAATTGCTCGGGAACTATCTGCATATTTAGACTTGCCGCTAAAGCTACCGGCAATAGATTTAGAAGAGGAGGAATCTACCGATATTAATGATTTTGTTTCTGTGGAAGTGCTCGACACAGAGAAGTGCCCAAGATACACAGCAAGATTGATTCTCGATGTAAGTTTCGCCGAGTCTCCAATTTGGCTGAAGTCGAGCTTGATAAAGCTTGGTATGCGTTCGATAAATCCAATCGTCGACGTTACGAATTACGTAATGCTGGAACTTGGCCAGCCATTGCATGCTTTCGACTACGACAAATTGTCGCAGAGAAAGATAATTGTAAAGACTGCCACAGAGGGTGAAAAATTTATTACACTCGATGGAAAGGAAAGAGAATTGGACAAGAACATTTTAATGATTTGCGATGGAGAGAAGCCCGTAGCAATTGGTGGGGTTATGGGTGGTGAGAACAGCGAAATTGGCATAGGTACAAAAAACGTACTTTTAGAATCTGCTTTTTTTAATCCTGTCTCTATACGAAGAACAACAAAGAAATTGGGTTTGTCGAGTGAATCCTCGTATCGTTTCGAGCGTGGTGTCGACTACGGTAATACTTTATTTGCTTTGAATCGAGCAGCGCAATTAATAACCTCATTGTGCAAGGGCAAACTTGCTTCGGGCTGTATTGATGTTTATCCAAAACCTTTCCCCAGAAAGCAAGTTGCTTTCCGTTTCGAAAGAGCCAGAAAAGTTATCGGCGCCGACATCAGCAACGAATCTATCCGAAAAATTTTGTATGGGTTGCATTTCAATCCACTTAAACAAAACTTGGAGCAAGTTGTGTTCGAAGTACCTTCATATCGCCTCGATGTTGAGCAAGAAATAGATTTAATCGAGGAGGTAGCAAGGTTCTACGGTTACGACAATATATCCGAGGATACAAGTTACAATATTTCATACAGTGGTAGAACCCAAAAGAACCAACTGGAATTGCCCGAATTAAGAGCAAAAATCAAAGACTATTTTGTCGCTCGTGGCTTCACCGAAATACTAACACCAAATTTGTACAGTCCACAAAAAACAAAGTTGTTCTACGATGGTGATTTCATCGAGATAGCCAATCCGCTTGGGGAAGAATTCTCAATTGTACGACCAAGCATAATACCCTCCCTGCTGGAAGTGGTAAAATTCAACATCAACATTGGCAAGAAAGATTTAAAATTATTTGAAATAGGCAAACAATTCATAAAGGATAGAAATAGCTGGAAATTTATTGAGGGAATCAACGAGCAAGAGATACTCGGAGTTGCGCTCTGTGGGCTAAGTTATCCATTTCAATGGGGCATGAATAATAGAAAGTTTGATTTCTATGATGCAAAAGGAATTGTAAGGCACTTTTTGCACTCATTTTGCATAGAATATGAGGAAGATTTGACAAAATCAAATGAGGATGAGATTTTTGCTGGCGAGTTTGCTCGAATTTTCATCTCTGGGGAATTCTTAGGCTACTATGGAACAGTTTCTGAAAAGGTGAAGAAATTTTTTGATATTGAAGAGGATATATACTTAATAGTTATCTATCTTGAAAAAATTTACTTGCAGGAGCAAAAACTATCTAAATATCAGAAAATATCGCAATTTCCCGTTGTTCGACGAGATTTGGCATTCATTGTCGATGAAATAGTAGAAGCCGAAACAATTTACAATATTATAAAAGCAAGTGCTGGGGAGTATTTACGAGATATTGTTCTGTTTGATGTTTTCAAAGGTAAAAATATCGGCGAGGGGAAAAAGAATCTTGCCTTTGCATTATATTTCAACTCGCACGAAAGGACCCTGACGGATGAGGAGGTACAATTATGGCTCGATAATATCGTGGCAAATGTAAAAGCCAGAACTGGTGGAGAACTGCGAGCTTTTTGAAAAGTATAATAATAAATAATGATAAAATGGACAAAATCGAATTTGAAGAACCAAGGTTGCAACCAAGCCATAGCCTTCAAGTTGTAATCAATAACCTTTGGATTGCAATCAAAGGATTTGTCGACAAGTATCAAAAACAAGTCCAATTGAATAACAAATTAAAAGAAGAAAAAAGCTTGCTTGCAGAAGAAATATCCTTTTTAAAAGAACAAGTGAATAGCTTGGAGGAGCGCCTGAAAGAACAGCAAGAAAAATTTTCCAAAGAAGCATTAGAACAATATGAGGAGAAAATAGCCCAGCTCGAAGATGAAAATCGTTAACTCCAATTATACTACGAGGAGTACAAACGACAAAAGGAGTTCCTCGAGGGTAGTCTTTTTGGAACAACCGACTACGAAGACAAAATCAAGGAGCTGAAAACACAGGTCGAACTTGCCCAAGTAGACATAGTTCAAAAAAATAATACAATAAATGAATTAAACAAAGAAATATTAAGTCTGAAAGAACAAGTAGAAGAGCTGAAAAATCAAATATTTGTTTTAAAAGAGAAAGAAGAAAAGCTTCAAGTCGCCGAGGCTAAGATAATTGAACTGAGCAACCGTAACAGGGAAATACAAGACTTGCTGGACATTTATCAATCTGAACTCCAGAGCTTGCAAAATCAACTATTGGAACTAAGAGAGATTAAATCCAAATTTCAGAGTACATTGCAACAGCAGGCAGAACTCGAAAAGAATTTCGAACAAGTCGTACTTGAAAAATCCGAAAAGGAAAGGGAATTGGAGAGACTTAGCAAAAAGTTTAAAAATTTGGAAAACGATTTAAATATGCAACAGCAAAAGGAAAACTCTCTTTTGCAATCTTTAAGGAGTATTTTCTCGGCAGTGGCTGTAAAACGTTGTGATTTAGAGTTCTCCGGGGCAACATTAGTTGATTTTGTACAGTTTTCACAGCAAATCCCAAACAAACTATCCGAGCTGCTTGAAGCTCTCGATAAGCTAAATTCAGAAAACGAGGCGATAGTGCTTGAATTGAATAATTTTAAAAGTGGCAAGGATAGTAAAATTCAACAGCTGGAGGAAGAAATTGTATTCCACAAGAACCGTATTGCTGGATTGGAAATTGAGTTGACAACGAAAGAAAAAGAATTGTTTAACTTAAGAAAAATCCACGAACAATTGCAAAGTGTAATGGAAACATTAAGAGAGGACTACAATAAGCTTAAGTCCGAAAAAGAATTAGCAGAACGAGAACTATTAGGATTGAGAAACGAAAGCCAGCTGTGGCGCAAGCGAATAGAGGAATTTGTTGGTCAGGTTGAATTAGAACGCAAAACAATTGAAGAATTAAACATCCAAATAGAAAATTTGAATTCCGAGATAATCAACTTAAGACAAGCCAAGAATGACGTTGAAGATAGATATTCGAACTTACATAAAGAAATTGAACGAAAAGAAGAGATGTTGCGTGAACTTACCCAATACAAGAACGAATTTTACAAATTGCAAGGCGAAACAAATTCGCTTAAACAAATAAACAAAGAACTAAAAGAAATGAACAAAGAATTAAACGACGAGAAAATAGAACTTCAAAGGAAAATTTTCACACTCAATCGAGAGAAGAATGAAATACAGGATAATCTAATGAAAGCAATAAGAGACAAAGAAAAAATCGAGATTTTGTATAATGATAAAATTTTAGACTACAAAAACCTAAACGAAGAATTGACAAAAATCAAATTAATTCTTCAAGAAAAGGAGAAAACCAAATCTATTCTTATTGAACAAATAACAGACTTAATCAATCAAATCGATAATTTAATAGAAATTGAAAATTAATATGCGAACAACAGTTGCAAAAATACACATAGACAATCTTTATAACAATTTTCAAAATATCAAGAAAATTGTAGGCAAAAGAAAAATCATCGGTGTCGTAAAAGCAAATGCGTATGGCCATGGATTAATCGAGATTTCCCGGTACTTGCAAGAATTTGGCATAGATTATCTTGCTGTTGCATTTGTCGCCGAAGGAATTGCCTTGCGAGAAGCAGGAATTAAAATCCCAATACTTGTGCTTGTGCCAGAGAACGATGTCTCCGTCGAAGCCTCTGTGGACTACGACTTGGATTATGCAGTAGAAAAATTTGAGGTTGTGAAAGCAATTTCCTCCTATGCGAAACAAAAAGGGAAAACTGCAAAAGTCCATATTTACATAGATACAGGAATGGGTAGAGACGGAATATCAGCGGAGAGGAGCATTGAACTTGTCGGTAAGTGTTTCAATCTGGAGAATATAAACCCCATTGGTATAATGTCGCATTTCGCATCGTCTGAATCAGACAGAGAGTACACAATTTTACAGTTGCAAAGGTTTCTAAATTTGGTTGAGAGCTTAAAAGCAAATGGCTTTGAATTTGAAATGCACCACATAGCAAACACCGGTGCATTATTTTCTGCGCCCGAATCATATCTGGACACTGTTCGACCTGGGCTTGCATTGTACGGATATGTTCATAATCAAACATTAGCACCTTTTGAGTTCAAGCCAGTAATGGAAATTTTTTCAAAAGTTATATCATTACGCAGATTAAAACCTGGAGAAAGCGTTGGGTATGGGAGAAAGTTTATCGCCA
>JBKBVP010000061.1:0-7288 GCA_046289495.1 Candidatus Kapaibacteriota bacterium
AGTCCAGCCCGCAAATACTCAAGACCATCGGCGAGCGTACATCCGAGCTCCAAATCCGCCGAGGCACCAGCCTCTTGTATGTGATAACCCGAGACAGATATAGAATTAAACTTTGGCATATTTTTGGCGGTGTAGGCAAAAATGTCTGTGATTATCCTCATCGATGGACCGGGCGGATAAATGTATGTATTGCGCACCATAAATTCTTTTAAAATATCGTTTTGGATTGTACCGGAGAGTTTTTCTTTAGCGACGCCGCTTTCTTCGGCAGCGACAATGTAGAAAGCCATAATCGGAAGCACTGCGCCATTCATAGTCATCGATACGGAGATTTTATCCAAAGGTATACCATCGAATAGAATTTTCATATCCTCGACAGAATCAATAGCAACACCAGCTTTGCCCACATCTCCGATAACTCGTGGGTTGTCTGAATCATATCCACGATGTGTAGGAAGGTCGAATGCAACGGAAAGACCTTTTTGCCCCGCTGCTAAATTCCGTCGGTAAAAGGCGTTGCTTTCCTCGGCAGTGGAAAAGCCAGCGTATTGTCTTATCGTCCAAGGTTGCTGAATATACATTGTTGGGTAGGGACCTCGCAAATATGGTGGAATTCCAGCAGTAAAGTCTAAATGATCAAAGTTTTGATAATCTTCGTACGTATAAAGAGGTAGTATATCAAGCCCTTCGAGTGTTCGAAAGACAAAATCTTCGAATTTCACACCCGTTTGTTTGTAGAATGCATCTTTCCATTTTTCGAAGTTTATTTTGCTTTCTTTTAGCTTAAATTCAATTTTCGAGAAATCTGGTATTTCCATTTTCAATTTAAATCAATGCAATACAAAAATAACGATTATTGTTAAATTTTTAAAAGTTAAGGCAAGGATTCACTATTTTTGATTTAGGTTCGACTTTAATTTTTTTTGAAAGAATGATATGTTTAAAATACTTTTAGTTGCAATAATCATATTTTGTAAATTCCAAACTGTTTTTGGTAGCGATACGCTTTTTCTTAAGTACAAAAGATTTGTTGCCAATCCCAAAACAATTGAAAATACCAAGACACTTCAATTGGTAGGGGTAATAGTAAATGAGAGGAACGACTCGTTGGAGTTTGTTTTGCACAGAATTTTCCCAGATACACTTCGCCTACAGATCAGTTTTGAACAAGGTTATGCAATAACTGTTATCACTGGAAATAGCGGATGGATTGTCGACCCATTGCAAAAAATTTTCGAACCAAGAGAGATGCATCCCGACGAGATTCAACGAATTCGCTCGAATATTTTGAATCTATTTGCATTTTTGGACCCAAACTTGTTCGAGCCGGTAAATTCCTGGGATTTTGATAGTGGCGATACAAACTATATATCTTTTGGGATTAGCAATTCAACTCGAGACACAGTTAACTATTTTTTCAACAAGTTTAATTTTTCTGATAGTTACAGAATTATCAAATTCTACCATTCGCCATACATTTTCAAAGTTGTTCCTAAAAATACATTTGCATATATGGGCTGGAAGGTACCACGGCAAATCGAGGTTTTTGCAAATGGTGTAAAGCGCACTTTAATGTACATTGTCAATATCAATATAAATGGTGAAATAGATAAAGATTTGTTTAAATTAAAAAAATTAAATGATTAAATTTGTATTTGAGTGTCTTCGATAATAAAACAAGGTGAAATATGATTGTAGAAGTAGTAATGCCCAAAATGGGCGAATCTTTGCAAGAAGGAACAATACTACGGTGGCTAAAGAATGTTGGCGACCGGGTGGAACGAGACGAGATGATTTTGGAGATATCCACAGACAAGGTAGATACCGAAGTCCCATCACCGGCAGCTGGAGTAATTGTCGAAATTTTAGCTAAAGAGAATGAGACGGTAGCGGTGGGTACAGTAATCGCAAAGATATCTACAGATGTGGAGAAAACGGAAAGCCCCACAAGTTCCGAGCCTGCTCCGGTTGCGCAAGCAGAGCTAGCCCCTGCAGTAGAAGATGCACCAGCAGTACCGCCAGCTGTGGAAGTAGAAAAACATACACAGAAAGCACGCGAAGGAAAAGCCTTCTTCACCCCAGTTGTCAAGGAAATTGCAAAAGCGGAAGGTATCTCCGAAGAGGAATTGCTAACTATTGAGGGAACTGGAGTCGATGGGCGTGTAACAAAGAACGACCTCTTGAAATACATCGAAAGCAAAAAATCCGCCGTAGCCCAAGCTGCCAAAAGAACCGAGCCAGCTCCACCAGTTTCTCCACCCGTTGTAGCGGAAACTGCATACGCACCCCAAGTTGCGGAGAGCAAACCCGTCCCAGCTCCAGCCGTTGGAGTGCCATCAATTGCTTCTTTCGGTCCCGATGTCGAAATTATTCCTATGGACCGTGTACGCCAGTTGATTGCTCAGCATATGGTGTATTCTAAGCAAACATCTGCCCATGTTACAAGTGTTCACGAGGCAGATGTTACTGGAATAGTTCGTTTTCGGGAAAAGCATAAGCATGAGTTCGAGCAACGCGAAGGTTTTAAACTTACTTTTACTCCATTTTTCGCAAAGGCAGCAATAGAGGCTATTCGAGCTTATCCTCGGGTAAATGTAAGTGTTAGCGAAAATAATATTATTCAACACAAGAGAATTCATTTGAGCTTTGCCACAGCGCTCGAAGATGGAAATTTAATTGTACCAGTTATCAAAAATGCAGATGCTCTTAGCTTATCTGGTCTGGCAAGAGCTATCTACGACCTTTCCACAAGGGCACGAACCAAAAAATTAAATCCAGACGATATCCAAGGAGGGACTTTCACCCTAACAAACGTAGGAACTTTTGGGACTTTGTTTGGTACACCAATTATCAACCAACCGCAGACGGCTATTCTTGGTGTCGGTGTTGTACAAAAGCGACCAGTTGTCCGAACCATCGATGGCGACGATGTAATCGTCGTTCGTCACATGGCTTATGTTTCTTTGACATACGACCATCGCGTAATTGATGGTATGCTCGCTGGATTGTATCTGAGCGAGCTTGTTCGTATTTTAGAGACTATGAATGAGCAAACAATTTCATTCTAAGAATTGCACTTAGATTTTTTATTATGTTTTCATTTGGGGCACTCGATATGTGCCTCTATTTACAAATTTGGCGCAAGATCCGCACCAATTCCAAAAACTATTACTGTTACTTCCAGTTGACAAATCTATACGTACGAATAAAATGCATACTGAACCCATTCGCATTCAATTAATTTTCGGCAGAATCATTACATTTTCAAATGAATTAGAAATTACACATCTCCAAGCTGGAATTCTTGCGCAAACTAAAAAAATTTTTTTTTCTAAAAGAAAAATGTTATAATGCATTTTGCATAACGAGGAATTTCAATTTTCTTTTAAAAATGGCAATATCAAGAGCATATAAGATTATTAAACAACTCGGTTTCGAGGGTTTAATCCTCGGCGCGTCTATTTTGGTTGGAATGTTGTTGTTGTTTTTCGATGCAAGTTTCCCAATGAAGCTGCTTGGTATTGGAGTTGTGATTTTGTCTACATTAGGGTTGATTATTTCCATATATCAACGTGGCTATGTAACTGGAAAAGTTGACATTGTTGAAGAGCGAAGACCATCGACACCATTACCCAAAAATCTAAAAGTAGACGAGATAAAAACGGACAAAGGAAAAATCAAGTCCTTTGAAAATGTCGAAACTGAAATATCTATGGAGATAGATTCACCGAAGCCCAAAAACAAGGTTGTAAGGAAAAAAAATAGTCTGGTCCAAACATTCATAAATTTTGTTTCGAAAGATGCAGAGAAACAACACACTGCCTTGGAAAAGAAGAATAAAAATGAGACATTGGAAACTCCATCAACGGAAACACCAGCGCAATTAGATTACTCGGAGGGTAGTTTCAAAATCCTTCGAAAATCGAAGAAAGTATCCACACAGCCGCCCTCTCAATCGGAGGAGAAACCGGAACAAGAGGTTCCAAAGGAAGATAAACCTCCGCAAAGTACAAGCGAGGAAATTACACAAGAGAAAGTAAATCTCGAAGATACGATTTCCGAGTATAAAACTCGAAAGCCTGAGCTCGAAGTCAAAATAATCTATCAAGAAGCGCCCAAGGAAAGCCGAGAAGATGAAATTCCGAAATATAGTAACAGAAAAGTAGACATACCATTAAACGATTTGTTGGTGGAAGAAAGTGTCATCAAGGGCGAGCCGATAAAAGAAATGAAGCTCCTATTCGAAAAATTACTGAATGTGGTTGGCACGGTTACAAAAACTATAACATCTGCTTTTTACTTGGTAAATAGGACGAAGAATGAACTTGTATTGCAAGCAATTGTCTCGCATAAACCAGAGGCACTAAAAAAGCAAAGGAAACTCCCGCTGGATGGCGACTTAGTGAGTCAAATTGTGCATCGTGGCAAACCAGAGATAATAGATTTCACAACCTCCACAGCCGAATTGGATTTGCTTCCATATTATGAAAAGCCAGCTGGTGCGAGGACTTTCATCGGCGTGCCATTGATGCTAAGAGGAAGTATCATCGGCGTACTCTGTGCAGATTCGACTGCCCCAGATGCATTCGATAATTACACAATGAACTTCTTCCTACATTACGCAAGAGTGTTCTCTTTTTTTATGGAAAGCTACACGGAGAAGTATGAGCTCCTACTTGAATCGCAGATTCTATCATTAGTCGACGAGATGAGAAAAGGTTATTTTGCCGGTGCAGCGAAATTCTCGGAGTCTATGAAGCATATCTTTCAAGCAATTTTAAACATTTTTGATTTTGAAACTTTTGGCTTATGCCTATATGATTTCGATTCGAAATTCTATCGTATATTTCTTGTTAGGTCCAAAAATAACATCGACGTGAGTTTAAAAAATAAGCGTGTAGATTTGAAAAATACCCTATTGGGCAAAGCTCTTTTGGAGAAGCGAATCTTGAATGTTGAATTCGATGAAAAGAGAGTGAGGGCGCATTATCTTGAATCGAAACTCAAACATGGAAATTTTGTGGCAGTACCAATAAAGACGATTGTAGGCGTCTACGGAGCTCTTTTTGGCTGGACAGACGAGCCAAATCCTGCAATTAGTCAAGCAATCAAAAGTTTAGACGTCATTGCGTTTACTTTGGGTTTGTTTTACGAAAACGAAAATCTAAATTATCTTACCCGAACAACTACAAGCCGTGGCGAAAGTAAAGTAGAAGACAGATTTTACCAAAAAATCGAGGAGGAATGGAAGCGAGCAAGCGAGTTCGGTATACCATTTTCCGTTTGCAAAATCGCAATAGACAATTACTTGCTTGATAGCAACTTCCTCGGCGAGTTTGAAAGAGCAAGTAAAAGTTTAGTTGTAAGTAATTTAAGAAAATCTCTTAAAGATTTCGATAGCATCTACGAGTTGGATAACAACACTTTGGGTGTTATTCTCGTTGGTAAAACGGGTAAGGAAGCCAAGTTCCTGCTCGAGGGAATCAGGAAGACAATTGCTCAGACAATGATAAAAATAAACGAGGAAAGTGTGTTCTTCACCATCTCTGTTGGTATCTGTCAATTTTATCGAGATGCAGACGTCAATACATTAATTGAGAATGTTAATAAAGCTTTGGAAATTTCTTGTTCCAGAAAGAACACTATAACTCTTTACTGATAGTATCGTATGCAAATTCACAAATTAGAACAAAGGATTATCTCGATACTCCGAGATAGTGGCAAACCCATGCGTTTGCAAGAAATATCGAGGAAGCTTCATATTTTGCCAAAAACAAAGGAGTATGCATATCTACTGAAGGCTGTGGAAAATCTCCTCACTTCGAATATTATCGTAAAGTCCACAAGGCGACGCTACCACCTGCAGGAGTATCTTCACGAGGCTCTCGTCACTGGGATACTGAAAATTGAGCACGGGAAGGGGCTTGTCTATTCCGATGAATTAGCAAAACCTATAACAATTAAACGAAAAAATTTGTTTACAGCACTCGATGGGGACAAGGTTCTTGTGAAATTGCTCGGGATGAAAGAAAAAGGTAATCAGTATGGAGAAGTGATTGAAATTGTCAGTCGAGCCGAGCATAAGTTCATAGGAACAATTGAAGAAGATGCGGGGTTGTATTTTATCGTTCCATCGGATGAAAAGTATTATGTGGACTTTGTAGTGCCGCCGCGGAAGTTAAAAAAGGCAAAGCATGGCTCGCGGGTCGTAGCGCAACTGATTGAGTGGGAGAATCCAAGTAAAAGCCCAATTGCCGAAGTAGTGCAAATATTGGGTCGAGCTGGGGATATTTCCACCGAAGCCGAGAGAATAGTATACGAATTTAACTTGCCAACAGAATTTTCGGATAAAGTGCAAGAGGAAGCTGCCTCGATAGCTACGAATATTCCACTTAGCGAAATCAAAAGGAGAAGGGATCTACGAGATAAGTTGATTTTTACAATCGACCCAATCGATGCTAAGGATTTTGACGATGCAGTTTCTTTGGAGCGGTTGCCAAATGGAAATTATCTCCTTGGTGTACATATTGCCGATGTCAGTCACTATGTCCAGCCCAAAACAGAACTGGACAAAGAAGCATTTCGACGCGGTACTAGCGTGTATTTAGTAGACCAAGTAATCCCAATGTTGCCCGAGAAGTTGTCGAATGATTTATGCTCGCTCAAGCCAAATCGGGTACGTCTGGCATACAGTGTGTTAATGGAATTTGATACTCAGTTCAATCGCGTAAGATATGAAATTTTCGAGTCTGTTATTAAAAGTAAAAAGCGATTGAACTACGACTGGGTGTACGAGTTTTTAAAATCGGGTAGAACGCCGAAAAATGAAATTGAGGAGAAGTTGCTCGAGATGAATGAATTTGCGCAGCAGTTGAGGAAGAAGAGATTCTCGCAAGGGGGTATAAATTTCGAAAGCGTGGAGGTTCGATTTGTATTGGATGAACAAAAGAATCCAATAAGTGCATATCTAAAAGAGAGCACGATAGCGACGCAGTTGATAGAGGAATTTATGCTTGCAGCAAATCGAACTGTCGCCGAGCATATCGAGTATCTAAAAAAGAAGCATAAATTGAAGGTCGAATTACCTTTTGTTTATCGAATACACGAAGAGCCGAATTTGGAGAAAATCAAAGGAGTGGTAAACTTTTTCAAAATGTTGTCTATAAATGCCAAAAATTTAACGAGTGCCAAAGCAATCAACAAATTTCTAAAGCAATTCGAAGGCAGACCCGAGAAACCAATCGTACATCAACTGCTAATCCGTGCAATGCAAAAGGCTATTTACTCC
>JBKBVP010000062.1:0-7234 GCA_046289495.1 Candidatus Kapaibacteriota bacterium
AGAGGCTTTCAAAATTGCTCGCAGTTGAGCTTTGAAAAACTTGGGTTTGGACAACAAGTATCTAATCCCGCGTAAGCCAAGCATAGGGTTTGATTCATTTAGGCCAAAAAGCGAAGGGAATTTGTCGCCACCTAGGTCGAATGCTCTGAATATTACAGGCTTGGGATACAATTTGACTGCAACCTCGCGATAAATCTCAAATTGAAGTTCTTCGAACTGACGAATGCTTAAGTTCTGCTCGTAAAAATCTTTAATTGGAACAAGATGCTCCGTTCGAACTAAACCAATGCCATCGGAATGATACAATTCCGTTTCGTCAAGTTCTTCTTTAAAGTTCAAATTTGCTTGCAACTCAATCTTTTTTCCATCGAGAGTTTGTGTTGGTTTGAAAATTAATTCACCAAGCTGTTTCTCGAATAAATTCTTTTCTTGAACTGCCTTTTGAAAAGCCTCTTGTGTAGCTCGATCTGGATTGACAAAAACTATCCCTTTGTAACCATCGATAAGTACCAAGACTCCGTTTCGAATGAGACGGGTTGCTTTGGATACTCCAATGACCGAGGGGATTTTCAAAGAGCGTGCTATAATCGAGGAATGCGTCGTTGTTCCACCAACTTCTGTAACCAACCCGGCAACGTTATTTTCGTGAAAGTAGATTACTTGGTCTGCAGAAACACTTGTAGCAACAACTATTGAATTTTCAGGGACAACAATTGAGAGCTTATTATTAATAAGAATTTCAAGAAATCTATTTTTTATTTGTTCGAGTTCGAAAGCTCGTTCCCTGATTACTTTACTCCGAACCGAAAGTAAGTTTTTCTCGTAATTTTTATAAGTTTGTTCGACAGCAAATTCAGCTGTGTAACCTTGATTAATAAAGCTCAATACACTTTTTTCAATTTCTGGGTCTGAAAGAATAAGTTTCAACGATTGGAGGACCTCGCCAGCAAGCGGATTTTCCTTTTTTATATTTTGAATCTGCCTTTCAAACTCATGCTCGTATTGAGATATTGCTTGTTTGAACCTTGCATATTCTTCCTCGGGCTTCGATGCCGAGCCGTCGGAGTCGAAATTATGATAATATTTTTTTATTACAAATGCTGTCCCAGATGCATAGCCTTTGGATACTGGTATTCCTTTTAACTGGATTTCATTGGATTTGCTCTTTTTCTTATTTTTTTTCATAAAATCAAATTTCTCCAAACCCAGTTGCGAAGAGTTCCTTCAAAGATTGAATAGCCAGCTGTGCATCTTCTCCCTCGGCAATAATTTTTACTAATGTACCTTGGGTGGCAGGTAACGTCATAAGTCCGATTATACTTTTTGCATTAACGGTATAGCCATCTACCTCCACAAGAATTTTCGATTTAAAACGAGAGGCAGTTTTTACTATTTCGGCTGCTGGTCTTGTATGCATTCCAGCTGGATTAATAACCTCTACGAATTCAACTAACATTTTAACAAAGCCTTGAAGAATACAAAATTACTATAATTTTTGTAAATAAACGTAATTTATTGGTTTTAAGAATTTAGTTGTACAATCCCATTTCGATTGTCTTGCTCAGGTATTAAAATTGAATTTTAAAATGTTGATACCAATCACAAATCATTCAATGAACTCGCAGGAAAACAATGGTCGAGATGAGAGATTATCCAAAATTAGCAAATTAATTTAAGACTTTTAAAGCGTTTTCTTTTCCTCTGGGAATGTGTAGACGAGTTTATCTTCAAACATTTCTTCCATAGCAAGGATGGTAGGTTTAGGTATTTTATCAAATTCTTTACTGATTGAGTAGCGTTCGTAATTTGTTTCTCCAGCATCAGTAGAGGGTGGAACATCAGCCAGGCGAGATTGAAGCTCCTGCTTCAACAAGTCATTAATCTGACGGGCTCGTTTGCCCATTACAACTATGGATTGATAAAGTGCACCTTTTTCTGTTTCTTTCATTCTAAGCAACAAGGGATTAATTGTTTTTTGGGATTTCATATTTAAACCACTAATGAGCATTTGAATTAACGAATAATTTATTTTTTATTTTACAAGACTACAAAATTAATAAATAAAATTAAAAGGACAAAATTTTCAATTTAGTATCAAATCCATCTTAACAGTAGTAAAAACAATCTAATCCGCTTTTCGTCGAAGTAATTTAATCATTGAAAATTTTTCACAAAAGTTTTATGTTGGAGATTGATATAGAAAGAGTTGAATTTTTAATTTCTAAATGCCAAGGGAAAAAGATAGCTGTCGTCGGGGATGTTATGCTCGATAGGTTTTTTTGGGGGAAAGTGAATAGAATATCTCCGGAGGCACCTGTACCAGTGGTTGAATTAGAGCAAGAAAGCGCTCATTTAGGTGGGGCTTCGAATGTTGCACACAATTTAAAAAACCTTGGTATTATGCCCATTATGTGTGGAGTTGTTGGCAACGACAATAGTGGTAATTCTTTCATAGAGATTGCTCGAAATAATGATATTGATACTTCTGGTATTTACATCGACCCTAAAAGACCAACAACAGTAAAAACAAGGATTATTGCACATAACCAACACTTGGTACGTGTCGACCGGGAAGTATGCGAGCCAATATCCGAAGAGGCAACGATGTTTATTATCGAAAAGGTTGCAGAAACAAAAGACATCTCTGGTATAATTTTCCAAGATTACAACAAGGGAACCATAACAAAGAAATTGATACACAGACTAATATCTATTGCAATTGAAAAAAATATACCCACCTTTGTCGACCCAAAATATGAGAATTTCTTCGAATATCAAAATACAACCGTTTTTAAACCAAATCGAAAGGAAGCTCAGCAAGCCCTGAATATGAAGATTTCAACAAAAGAAGAAATAATACTTGCTGGAAGAGAGCTGGTTAAAAAACTTAATGCTAAAGCAATCCTGCTGACACTCGGCGCCGATGGTATGGCTTTATTCGAGTCCGAAGACGAAGTTTCTTTTGTTCCAACTCGAGCAAGAAAGGTCGCCGATGTCTCTGGTGCAGGCGACACAACAATTGCTACACTTGCTGCAATATACATCACTGGCGCAAGTTTAAAAGAAGCTGCCACTATTGCAAATTATGCTGCTGGGACTGTTTGCGAAGAACCAGGAGTCGTACCAATTACAATCCCAAGATTAATGGAAACTATACGGAAAAACAATCAAAAACCGCTAAATTTATGATAGCATCGATTGAAGAAATAGAACAAATTTGTCGAACTCTTCGAGAAAACAACCTAAGAATTGTATTCACAAATGGTTGCTTCGACATTCTTCATATTGGCCACATTAAATATTTAAAAGAAGCTAAAACTTATGGCGACAAACTAATTGTCGGACTAAACAGTGACTCTTCTGTTAGAAGATTGAAAGGGATGCAACGACCTATTGTCCCAGAAAATGAAAGAGCAGAAGTTTTAGACTCTTTGAAGCCTGTGGACTACGTTGTAATCTTTGAAGAAGATACACCTATGGAACTTATTAAGATTGTAAGACCGGATGTACTGGTCAAAGGAGGAGATTATACCGAGGAAAATATCGTCGGTGCTAATTATGTGGGAACCTATGGTGGAAGAGTTGTTGTTATCCCGTACGTAGCAGGAAGGTCTACAACCAGTTTAATCGATAAAATTCGAAAACTTTAGTAAAACCAATAATTCAAGTCTATCCTCTCAATTTAGTTACAGTAATGACAAGGCTGTCTCGTAAAATGAAAAATTTCGAGACAGCCAAATTACAACAGATAATTTCTGCAATTATGAATTAAATTTTCGAGATAAAATTGGTCAAAATATCCAACAAATTTGGTTTACCAATTTCAGCCAATTCGTAGAAAACTCTGGTAGTAGGTTTGTTGATTTTTATAAATCGAGCAAGGTTTATAGGAGTCCCTACAACAACTGTATCGCAATCAGTTTTGTTAATAGTTTCTTCAAGGTCTTTCATTTGGAGCTCGCCATAGCCCATAGCTGGAAGAAGAGAGCCAATATTTGGATATTTTTCAAATGTCTCAATCAAAGAATCAACCAAATATGGCCTTGGGTCGACAAGTTCCTCTGCGCCGAAACGCCGAGAGGCAACAACAGCAGCGCCGATAGACATCTCCCCGTGCGTTAATGTTGGACCATCTTCGACTGCGAGTACACGCTTGCCCTCGATTAATTCTGGATTTTCTACCATAATTGCAGAGGCAGCAAAAACAACTTGAGCTTTGGGATTATATTCACGAATGTTTTCCAAAACATACTCGACATCCTCTGGATAGGCTGAATCCACTTTATTAATCACAATGACATCAGCCATACGAAAATTAACTTCACCAGGATAGTAAGAAATCTCGTGACCGGGCCTAAGCGGGTCTACAACAACAATTGATAAATCGGGCTTGTAGAAAGGCATGTCATTGTTTCCACCATCCCAAACAATTATGTCCGCTTCTTGCTCTGCTTGCCGAAGTATAGCCTCATAATCGACACCAGCATAGATTACGCTACCCATAGCAATGTGGGGTTCGTATTCTTCCATCTCCTCGATCGTACAATTATATTTATGCAAATCCTCGATAGTGGCAAACCTTTGGACCTTCTGCTTCTCCAAATCACCGTAGGGCATTGGATGACGAACAGAGACAACCTTTTTGTTCATTTCTCGGAGAATTCTTACAACCGCACGCGTTGTCTGACTTTTTCCGCAACCTGTCCGAATTGCAGTAATCGAAACCACTGGCTTTGTCGATTTGAGCATAGTTTGCTTAGAACCAAGCATTGAAAACTTTGCTCCAGCTTTAATAACTCTGGAACCAAGATGCATTACAGTTTCGTAAGATAAGTCACTATATGAGAGTACACATTCATCAATATTATACTTTTCTATCAATTCTTCCAAATCATCTTCGGAATAAATTGGAATTCCGTTGGGATAAAGCTCGCCTGCAAAAGATCGCGGGTATAATCTCCCATCAATGTTAGGTATTTGAGCAGCTGTAAATCCTACTACTTCGTATTCTGGCTTATTCTTGAAGAAAACATTAAAATTGTGAAAATCTCGCCCTGCTGCTCCAAGAATTAATACTTTCGTTCTTCGTTCCATAATGGCACCAAATTAGTTTAACATAAATTCATTTTTAATTTTAAGAATACGTTGAACAGATTTTTCTAATTCTACATCTGTCAACTTTCCATTAAATAGCAAATTCTTTGTAATCTCTATTATATTCTTTGGTATGTCGATTTGATAATTTAATTGATTCGCAAAGACCAAAATGTCGATACCGCTTTTGAAAGCAAGCTCGACAACTTCCTCCAACGTGAAATAATCACAAATCGCTTTCATTTGTAAATCATCAGAAAACACTAAGCCCTCGAAACCAATTTGCTTTCGAAGTATTTCCTCAATCCAGATGTGGGAGATAGAAGCGGGAAAATTTGGGTCTATGTGTCTATTGTACAAATGTCCCACCATCACTGCTGGCAACCTGGCAGCATCGTTCAACAATTCATAAGGCTGCAACTCTTTCGTTGTCCAGGTATTCGAGATATCCACCCAACCAAGATGAGAATCACCAAAAGAAGAACCATGCCCGGGAAAATGCTTTGCAACTGGTATTATTCCCAATTCCAGATGTGCATTAATGAAGATTTTCGCATAATTGGCTACTTTCTCTGGATCACTTCCAAAGCATCTGCCATTGCCAACAACAACAGTATTATTAGAATTTATCCCTAAATCGACAACTGGAGCAAAATTTACGTTGATACCAACGTATTTTAGCGTCTCAGCAATTTTTTTAAAATACATCTGCGCATATTCAAAATTATCTTGAAAGGCAATCTCCATAGCAGAGGGAATTTCCTCAAAACCGTTGCTTGAATTTAATCGGGCTACTTTGCCACCCTCCTGGTCCAGAGCGACAAACAGCGGATACTTTGAATTACTCTTCAAATCCGTTATTAATTTAATAATTTGGAATGGGTCGGATATATTTCGTTTCTCACCGGTTTCCAAATCTTTATCAAACAACAAAACACCACCAATTATTCCACTTTCGAGGCAATTTTGCAAATAGTCGGCTTCTGCCAAAGATAAGCCCCGAAAACCAAGTATTATCTTCTGGCCAATCTTCTCTTCTAAAGTCAGTTCTTCGAGATTCATGCTAATCGAAGCTTTTGAAAACCTTTTCTATTCTTGGAATTGCCCAATCAATTTCATCTTTGGTGATTACCAATGGTGGCGCAAAGCGAATGACACGGTCGTGCGTTTCTTTACATAATATACCCTCGTCTTTCAATTTTTCACAATAAGGTCGTGCAGGACCATCAAGCTCCACGCCGATCCACAAACCTTTACCACGAATCTCAACAATGTGCTTGCTTTCTAATTTCTTTAATTGCTGAATGAAATATTTTCCCATCTCATAGGAATTTTCAATCATCTTTTCCTCGAGCAAAACATTTAAAGATTCGCAAGCTACCGCTGCAGCAAGTGGGTTCCCACCAAAAGTCGAGCCGTGGTCGCCGGGCTTGAAAACACCAAGTACTTCTTTTCTGCCCAAAACAGCAGAAACAGGATAGAAACCTCCCGAAAGAGCCTTTCCGATAATTACCAAGTCGGGTTGGACATCTTCATATTGAAAAGCAAATAAACGACCGCTACGACCTAAACCACTCTGTATCTCATCAAGGATAAGCAAGACATTGTTTTCTCTACAAATTTCCTCTGCTTTTTTTAAATAGCCCTCTGGGGGAGTAATAATTCCAGCCTCACCTTGTATTGGCTCGACAAGAAATGCAGCGGTATTCTCATTAATTCTAGCTTTAAGATCGTCAATATCTCCATATTTGACAATTGGAAAGCCAGGAGTAAATGGCGCAAAACCATCACGATACTGAGGTTCCGTGGAAAAGGATATTATTGTCGTGGTTCTACCGTGAAAATTATTTTCGCAAGCAATAATTTCAGCTTTACCTTCTGGTATTCCTTTCACTTTGTAACCCCACTTTCTAGCGGCTTTAATAGCTGTCTCGACTGCTTCAGCACCGGAGTTCATTGGCAATGCCATATCAAAGCCTGTCAAATCGTGTAAAAGCTTGTACAAAAGTGGAAGTTGATCGTTGCGAAATGCACGGCTAGTTAAAGTGACCCTTTTAGCTTGTTCAATGAAAGCTTTCAAAATTTTTGGATGGCAATGTCCCTGATTTACAGCAGAATAAGCCGCAAGACAATCTAAATA
>JBKBVP010000063.1:0-7223 GCA_046289495.1 Candidatus Kapaibacteriota bacterium
GTCCGTGTTGATATAAATGGTCGACTATACTCGCCACCTGAAATATCAGCAATGATTTTGCAAAAGATGAAACAAACAGCCGAAGACTACCTCGGGCAGAAGGTCACCGATGCTGTCATAACAGTCCCTGCATATTTCAACGATGCACAACGTCAAGCTACAAAAGACGCTGGCGAGATTGCGGGGCTAAATGTACGCAGAATTATAAATGAACCAACCGCTGCTGCGTTAGCTTATGGCTTGGACAAAAAAGGGAAGAATCTTACTGTTGCTGTGTACGACCTCGGTGGTGGCACTTTCGATATATCTATTCTTGAGATTGGCGAAGGTGTCTTCGAAGTAAAATCCACTAATGGGGATACGCATCTCGGTGGCGATAATTTCGACCAAAGACTTATTGATTACATCGCCGAGGAATTTATCAAACAAGAAGGTGTCGATTTACGAAAGGACCCTATGGCGCTCCAGCGCCTGCGCGAAGCTGCCGAAAAAGCAAAGTGCGAGCTGTCTCAATTGCTTCAAACTGAAATAAACTTGCCATTTATTACTGCGACTGCCGATGGTCCAAAGCATTTGAATATGACTATCACCCGAGCAAAATTCGAAAGCTTGTGTATGGATTTGTTTGAAAAGACACTTGGGCCAGTAGAGCAAGCTTTGCGCGATGCTAAAATTACACCCGCTCAAATCGACGAAGTAATCCTTGTGGGTGGCTCTACCCGCATCCCAAAGATTCAGGAACTCGTACGCAACTTCTTCGGCAAAGAGCCCTCGAAAGGCGTCAATCCAGACGAAGTCGTTGCTGTTGGCGCCGCTATTCAAGGGGCAGTGCTCGCCGGTGAAGTTGGGGACATATTGCTCCTGGATGTAACTCCACTGAGCCTCGGGGTAGAAACACTCGGTGGTGTTATGACCGTTATGATACCAGCAAATACTACAATACCGACACGCAAAACTGAAATTTTCTCTACTGCTACGGACAACCAAACATCTGTGGAAATTCACGTATTGCAGGGCGAGCGCCCACTTGCAAAAGATAATCGCTCCCTCGGTCGCTTCCATCTCGATGGAATTCCCCCAGCACCTCGTGGAGTGCCTCAAATCGAAGTTACATTTGATATCGATGCAAATGGTATTCTTCACGTCTCTGCAAAAGACAAAGCAACCGGCAAGGAGCAAAACATTCGCATCGAGGCTTCCAGTGGACTGAGCAAAGACGAAGTCGAACGAATGAAACGCGAAGCTCAAATGCACGCAGAGGAAGACCGTCGCCGTCGCGAAGAAATCGACTTGAAGAACCAAGCCGACAACTTGATCTACTCCACCGATAAACAACTTAAAGAGCTCGCAGATAGATTGTCCCCGGAAGATAAAAATCGCATTCAATCGGCACGCGACCGCTTGGATTCTGCTGTCAAGCAAAATAATATCTCTGAAATACGCTCCGCAATCGATGCTTTGAACCAAGCCTGGAGCCAAGCTTCGACCAGAATTTACCAGCAAGCTGGCGCTTCTTCGCAAGCCTCCTCAAGCTCGGGGCAAAGCACGAATGGTAAATCGCAAGAATCCGGTAAGTCCAATGTCGAAGAAGCAGACTTCACCGTTGTCGACGATAAATAAAACTTCCTGCAGGTTTTGTTTCGAAAAGGGTTCAACCTTGCGTTGAACCCTTTTTTGTTACCATCTCCAACACAATTTTACAACACGCCACTGTCCAGGATTAAAGCTGGCTCAATTAGGTACAATTTTTGCTTGTAGAACCTTTGGGGAATTTTTATGATACACATTTTTTTACGTATTGTGGAAAGGAGTGTCTATTTTCTACTTGGCGCTGTGGCAATTGCAATTGTTGGTTGTAGTTCAATTGTTCAATTTTCATCAAAAACAGACATTGCCAATTCTCTTGAGATTTACGACGCAAGACAAAGCAAAATTGTCGACGAGTTGCAGCGCTTGCTGGGGATGCCATATTGCTTCGGAGGCAACTCCGAATGTTTCGATTGCTCTGGCTTAACACAGAAAGTCTATGCTTCTGTTGGAATAAAATTACCGCGCACAGCCCAAGAGCAGTCGAAGCTTGGTAGGGAGGTAGCTCGAAGTGAACTTAAAATCGGAGACCTTCTATTTTTTGGAAATGGGAATGAAATAAACCACGTGGGAGTTTATGTTGGCAATGGCGAGCTTATTCACTCATCCACCAGTCGTGGTGTGGTTCGGGATAAATTCAACAAACTTCCGCTAAGATTCAAATTTGCCAAGCGATTATTCGAATAGCGGTAATATGTCTTTGTATTTTTTTCTGGGTGCACTATGCACTTTTGCCGAGCTAATTGGTTCAATGATTTGTGAAATATACGAAAATGCATCTACTTGGTCGTCGTGTTTGGAATCGGGGAACTCGATTAATTCTCGTTCAAAGTCGTCGAGCCAGGATGCACCCTTACGAAAATACACTTTGCCCGAGTCGACTAAGTTCGCAATCGATAGGCTACGTGCTATTTTATCTCGGTCGGCTTTTAATTCTTTGACTGGTAAGCCCATTTTCCTTCCCATTTGAATCAGTGAGTACTGATATTGTACAGCTTCAATTCCTATGAGTACTGGCTTCCATCGAGAAAATACAGACCACAGTAAACTCAGATGGTCGGCAGAATTGAATCTCTCGCGAATTATTTCAAGGATGAAAATATCTCTGCTTCTGTTCACTGCAAAGACAATTCCCACGGTATAGTCTGTGCGCTCGTTTGCTTTGACAGCCAAATCTACTGTTGTAAAAACTGTACAGTGCTCCAATAGGTGATATTCTCTAACAGATTGCGAGCCTTTGGTCTCCACCACGATTACATTATTTTCCTTTAATTCAAAATAGCGAAAGTTCTCCCTTTTAAATATCTTCCCCGTTTTGAAAATTGGCTCTTGTTGATATAGAGCGGAGAACCAAAAATCGCCCAAAAATTTGCGTTGTTCTTGTAACGAATTATAATCGAAACGTTCTTTCCAAAGGACTTCCCCAGGAGCCCGACCAAGAGGGTCGTTTTCATTAGCGATGGCTGGGATTTTCAACAAACACCACTTCGCCGGCGACAGTACCAAGGTCGCTTCCTCTAATTCCTTTTTAGACAACTCAACGAAATCCTGCGTCGATAGCAATCTACCAACGAGGTCGTCCTCGTGCCAGCGTGTACATACAATCAAAAGCACACCATTAGGCTCCAATCTTGTGAACAAGGTGGCTTTAAACCATTCCCATAGGCTCTCTCTTTGGTGCAGGCTAAGCGCTTCCTTCTGATTTTTTATAGGGTCGTCCACAATGATTGCATCGGCTCCGAGCCCTGTGAGTAATCCCCCAGCACCGACACAGAGGATCCGCCCGTTGTGGTTAAAAATGGTCATCGTCGATGAGGAGCGATCCTCCTTATCTAATTCAATCTCAAAAAGTTCCTTGCCTTTGGCAAAAATTAGTTGGCGAATTCTCTTCCCCCACAACTGCGCTAACTTGTTCTGATACGTAACCAGCATAAGGTTATGCTGTGGGTAATTGCCAATGTACCAAAAAGGATAAAGCAACGAGATAAGGGTAGATTTCCCGTATCTCGGTGGCAAATTCACAACTAAGCGATGGATATTCCTTTTTGTTACTTCTACAAGCAAACGATTTAGCACTTCGATGTGCTTTGGCTCCGACCACTTCGATTTGAAAATTAATTTACCAATATCCGATGGTGTGTATTTCATTATTTAAAATTTTCATATATTCACATTTTCGAAAATGGAAAAATTTAGAGCAATAGAAAAAAAATTGTTTTAAAATAGTTTCATTTTTATTTATGTTAGATTTAACTGCATTAATAATTGCATACAACGCAGAGGAGAACCTCGAAAGTACCATTACATCTGTGCTTCCTGTGACAAAGCAAATAATCCTCGTCGACACTGGCTCGCAAGACAATACACCCGTGATTGCAGCGCGACTCGGTGCAGAATTACACTTCATCGAATGGGAAAACGACTTCTCCAAAGCAAGAAACTATGGGTTGCAATTCGCACGCTACCCCTGGATATTGTCCATTGATACAGACGAAGTCTTGAACCAAAAGTCGCTCCTGGACAACTTCCATTTGACGAACCAACCGCAAGTGGGTGGCTTGCGCGTAAAGATTACCAACCATGTCAAACGCGGCGACTCCTACACCAAAACACATCACACATACACCCGAATTTTTCGCAACAATCCATTAATTAGGTTCGAAGGTCCTATTCACGAGCAAATTGCACAGTCCATCCTCGATGCTGGCTTTGAAATTCTCGACACCGATATCCAAATCGACCACTACGGCTACTCCACGATTAACATCGACAAAATCAACAGAAATAGAAAAATTCTCCAAAAAGTCCTCGAAGAAAATCCAGACGACGACTGGGCATTGTTTAATCTGGCAGAGACTGAGTTCTCCGTCTCCAATATCGACAAAGCCGAGCAAATCTACGAGCGCTTAGTTAATTCTTTCGAGCTTAATCCGGAACAATTGGAAATGGTCCGCATCCGATTAGCCCAAATTGCATTGAAGAAGGACGAATTTCACAAAGTTTACAACTATTGTAATTTTACCAGCGAGGACCAGCATCGCGAAGGGCTTCGGCTTTTGATTTGGGGAACGGCGCTTTTGATGGAGCATCGTTTCCAGGAAGCTAAGCAAATCTTCGACAAGCCGGAGTTGCAACTCTCGGACATGGTCGACAAAAATCAAATCAAAAACGCTCTCGATGTTATTAGTCTTGTCTATCAAAAAACATAGAGTTATGGAAATAAAGGACTTGAATGTTTGGATTACTGGAGCAAGCAGCGGCATTGGTCTGGCGCTTGCAAAAATTTTCGCTGCTCGTGGTGCCACAACTATCATCTCCAGCCGAGACAAAGAACGCCTGCTGAATGCAATGAATCAAATTGGCTCGGAGCACCGCGTCTTTCTCTTCCCTTGCGATGTTGCCAATCCCGAGCAAGTCTATTCTGTACACGATAAACTCAAGCAAACAAACATTAATGTTAATGTATTAATCAATAACGCTGGCGTCTACCACAGCGGAAAATTCCAAGGCTTCCCGCTCGAGAAATTCGACGAAAGCTTTGCAACTAATGTTCGCGGTGTCTTCCTCTGTACTCAAGCGGTGTTGCCAACTATGGTGGAAAATAAGTTTGGCATAATTGTCAACATTCTCTCTGTCGTTGTGGACAAGGTATTTCTCAACGCATCTGTATACTCGGCAACAAAAGCTGCCGTCCTGGCTATGAGTAAATCCATACGCGAGGAGCTTCGGAATCAAAACATAAAGGTGATGAATGTCTATCCCGGGGCAACATTGACAAACATTTGGAGCAAGCCAATTGCCGAAAAGTTCGGCAATCGCATGCTCAAACCCGAAGACATTGCCGCTGCTATCGTTTGCAATATCGAAGCTTCGCTCCGCAATGGCGTTACTGTGGAGGAGCTCTTCGTTCGTCCTCAATTAGGCGACTTGTAGGTTTTGCTATACATCTATGAAAAAATTTGCTCGAATATTCCTTTGCTGGTTCCTAATTATTTTGCCTGCAGTTGAGCTCCTTTCGCTCGACAAGGACAAGGTCTTCGAAAATTTAAAAGCTAAGTATTCCTCCGCCAATTCGCTTAAGATTTCCTTCTCCCTACGAAATTCCTCGCTCAAAGGCACCCTCGCCATTCAACAGCCAAATTTGTTTCGCCTTGTCCTAAACTACGACAATCTTCCCGAAAAGATTATCGTCTGCGATGGAAAAACTCTTTGGAACTACTCCCCTCGAAATAATAATGTTATCATCTCCAATATCCTCGAGGAGGATGCCCCCAGCCTTCAAAACTTCTTTACAACGATCCTCACTAATTACTCAGCCCACTCGCTTGCAAAAGAAATCAACTCCGCACTCGGTAGTAGCCTGCTCCTAACACTTAAGTCTGCCGAGGCTCCAAGCCAGCTCGTGCGCATCTACCTGGACAATAAATTCTCAATCAAAGCAATAGACCTCGACAACGACGACTCTACCTATTTCTACATCATTAAAAAAATTCACCTCAATCCCAAATTCCCTAAAAATTATTTCTACTTCCTCCCACCCAAAGGCACCGAAGTATTCGACTATCGTTGATCTTCCTCTACTTTTATTTGGTTTATTATTTAATTTTGTTATTCGATTATTTTTTCTACTTTTATGAAACTTGAAAATAAAACACCCAAAAGTGTTGTCAACAAAATTTACTACAATCTTCCAATTGAAAAGAAAAGCTTCCTCAAGTTCGCAACAGAATTAATCACTTTCCGAAATCAAATACAAATGGAACAAACCGAGGAGCACAACAAAAATATCCTCCGCGACTTTTTAATCAATACCTTCTATAGGGATTACATCGTAAACTCTTTCGGGGACATCGACTTGGCAATCAAGCAAGCTTCCGAGGGGGAACCCTTGGAGGTGATTTTCGAAGTGAAGAATCCTCTGAACAGCTCCGAGATGATTTATTTCGATGATTTCAATCGTCGCTCCTTCCACGAAGTGCTCCTCTACTACCTTCGCGAAAAGCTTGAAAAAAAGAATCACTACTTGAAGCACATTATAATTACTAATTGTCTAAAATGGTATGTTTTTAGTGCTTCTTCCTTCGAGCAAGTATTCTTTAGAAACAAAGAATTTGTAAAAAAGTTCATCGATTGGAAGAGCAATAAGTATGATAGCTCCACCACTGGCTTCTTTTACGAAAATATAGCAAAAGTATTCATCGACACAAACGAGGAAACTCTCGAATGCGTGGCTTTCGATATTGATGCCATTACACAAAATCTTTCCCTGGAGGATGCCACAAACCGCATCGAACTCATTGAGCTATACAAATTCCTCTCCCCCGTGCACTTGCTTCGCCGACCTTTTGCAAACGACAACAACTCCTTGAACAGAGAATTCTACGACGAACTTCTCCACATCCTCGGGCTTCGAGAAGTCGACGAGGGGAACATCACAATCAAGCGCCTGCCGCCAGCAAGCCGAAAGCCGGGCTTCCTCATCGAAAATACCATCGAGCGGCTCCTCTCCCGAGACAATTTCCAGGGCTCCGAGGATGAAGCCTTTGAAGTCGCTCTCGAACTTGTTCTTACCTGGCTCAATCGTATCCTCTTCCTTAAATTGCTCGAGGCTCAGCTGAACGCAAACAAGCCCCCGG
>JBKBVP010000064.1:0-7147 GCA_046289495.1 Candidatus Kapaibacteriota bacterium
GTTTGTCGTGGGGATAGTTTGGGATAGACATTATGTCTAGAACCTCTTCTTTACTAACGCATTTGATCAAGGAATTTATCTCATTAGTTGTCAATTGTTCTATAGTTTTACCATTAAACAGCTTACCATTTTCGTCGCTACTATAGACGTTCGTTGCGTTCGAGATATCAATTTTATACAGCTTCTTAATGATGTTAGAACTCTGGCCTGGAGTTTTTCCATCTCTTTCGAGCACAAGAAAAGTATTATTAGTGATTGCAGTTATTTCACTAATTGCGGTTGTAATGGTGTCTAATAGATAAATATACTCCTTGAATGCTCCAGTGGCTAATTCGTAGAATAAAATCCTGCATGCGGTTGAAGTTTTTTGAACATCTTTGTTCGGATTTAGTAATGGGGATTGCATGATTCCAACAAGATAGCGCCCATCTGGTGTAATCGTAAGTCCCTCCATGCCCCGATTTGGTCGACGATATTTGTAAACCTGTGGTAGTTTCTTGCCGCCAATTCCAGTTCCAAATGGATTTAACCACTCGATTGCTTTACCATTAGCATCGAAGTGAATAAGATGTGGACCATATTCATCTGCAACCCAAAATGTTCCGTCCCTCATCACAACTAAACCCTCCGGGTCTATACCCTTTGGATCGAATTCCAATTTATTCCCATTTAGGTCTAAAGCAGTCTCTCCGGTACCACCTTGTCCGATTGGATTTGGGAGCCCGGTTAGATTTCTACCGGTTTCGTCTTTCAGTAAGATTATTTTTTGAAGTTCTAATTTATCGCCAACAAGTTTAAATTTGCCTATTTGCGGTACGAAATCTGGTTTTGGAAAAATCTTTTCATTTGAATTAGCGCCGTCTATGTTTGGTCCTCTATCGGTTAAAGCATAAAAAATCCCGCTTTCAATGCTAGCCAATGAAGAACCATATCCACCATTGATGACATTCACACCATTTGGTGTTGTAAGAATTACATCCCTTTTCGATATTATGGCTTTGTCTGGGTAATTAATGCTTGGATTTACAGAATTATCATCCTCTGAGCAGCTAAGCATTATAAGAAAAAATATTAGCAAAATTTGTTTTGTTAAAATGTGCATAAAATCCTCCCGATTTAATTTTTAAAAAAAGCAAAACTACTTTCTTTTTCTTAAGCTTTAGTTAAATTACTGTTGCTTTTTGGTTAAAGTTAAATTAGTCATTTTACAAGAAGATTGTTACTTGTGTTTAGTATTGTAAAGGTAAGATTCTTAGAAAGCCAAATTTAGGCTTGCTAAGTGAGAGTTTGATTTTTAGCATTAATTTTATTTCAAAGTCATTTTATTCGAGGTTTAGTCCAGTTAAATTAAGTTTGCCCTGAACTATACAACTAAGTTTTACTAATGTAGCTTGATTCTTAGTTATTGCAGTATCTTTCTCAACGAATCCCGGAATTATGTTTGTCACAAAATTGAATGCAACATCTGTGTCTCCGCCCTTTAAGTTATCTCATTTCCCAGCAATATAGAATTTTTATTTTCGTTGATGAATTTTTATTGGGCTGGATTGATAAGAATTTTCGCGGTTTTCATCAAGGATTTACAAATCGAATTTAAAAATCGTTACTCTTTGACGACTGTAATACTTTTTACTCTCGTCTCCACCACAATAGTAAACTTTAGTATACCGACTTCATTCATTGAAAGACCAATTTATGCTGGTATTCTTTGGATTGTTATTTTCTTTGCCTCAACAACTGGAATGATTCGAAGCTTCATAAGCGAGGAGGAAAAAGGAACTGTGCTCCTTTTAAGGTTGTTATCAAACCCCTATGATGTTTTCTTTGGCAAATTCGTTTTCAACCTTTTCATCTCTTTTGTTGTTAATATTACTGCAATCTTTTTATTTCTAATCTTTTTTGACAAAATTAAAATAAATCATTTTCCGTTATTTGTTCTTACAATGCTAAACTCTGGAATTTGCATTGCTGGATGTTCGACCATAATCGGCGCAATTGTTGCAAAAGCCAACGTCAAGGGTGCTTTGTTTCCAATTCTCTCGCTTCCAATACTTATACCTGTTTTGATGGTAGGAATCGAAGCTACTCAATTTTCAATTATGGGGAGGAGTCCTGGCATGGTTCTTCAAAACAATGTGATGATTTTTGGATATACTGGGCTTTTGATAACTCTTTCTTCCCTTATGTTTGAATTCGTTTGGAAAGAATAATAAATTAAATTAATTTTGAAAGTTTTATAAAATCATCAACTTGCTTATGAGAAAGTGGCGTATCGAAGACTCTATCGAGTTATACAATATCAAAGGATGGGGACAAAATTATTTTAACATAAATGAAAAGGGTAACCTTGTCGTTACTCCCTCGAAAAATGGCGTCCAAATAGATTTAAAAGAACTTATCGACGAACTTACTTTGAAAGATGTTTCGCTCCCCGTGTTGATTCGTTTTCCCGATATTTTGGACGATAGAATTGAAACTTTGACCCAATGCTTCGAGGAAGCCTCCAAGGAGTATGATTTTAAAGGGAAATACTACAATGTCTATCCCATCAAAGTCAATCAAGTAAGACCCGTAGTCGAGGAGATTATTCGTTACGGTAAAAAGTATAACATTGGTTTGGAGGCAGGGTCCAAGCCCGAACTCCACGTTGTTCTTGCTGCATCGACATTTCCAGATTCTTTGATTATTTGTAATGGTTATAAGGATGAAAATTTCATTGAATTAGCACTATTGGCACAGAAGATGGGGCGGAAGATATTTGTCGTGGCTGAGAAATTTAATGAATTAAAATTATTAATTTCTGTCGCCAAAAGATTGAAAATCAAGCCGAACATTGGAATCCGCATTAAGCTTGCAACCCAAGGAAGCGGCAAATGGGAAGACTCCACTGGAGACAAAAGCAAATTCGGTCTTATGTCCAGCGAAGTCATCGAAGCGGTGGAATACATTCGCTCTGCAAAGTTACTCGATTCATTTAAGCTTATTCACTTTCACATCGGAAGCCAAGTTACAAATATTAGAATGATAAAGAATGCCTTGCGAGAGTGTTCGCAATTTTATGCTCAATTGCGTAAATTGGGTTGCAATATTGAATTTGTTGATATTGGCGGCGGTTTGGG
Organism: Candidatus Kapaibacteriota bacterium; assembly: GCA_046289495.1. Classification (GTDB taxonomy): domain Bacteria; phylum Bacteroidota; class Ignavibacteria; order Kapaibacteriales; family UBA2268; genus Naka2016. Next base: position 3,120 of record JBKBVP010000064.1, read on the forward strand.
AGTAGACTACGACGGAACTCGCTCCTTTAGCCCAAGTAGTATTAATTATACGATTAAAGAATATGTCGACGATGCGGTTTATATGATGAAAGAAGTGTGCGATAAAAATAATCTTCCACATCCTAATATAATTACCGAATCTGGGCGTTCGCTCACTGCTCATCACTCCATTCTTGTTTTTAATGTTCTCGAAGCTGCGGCAACTCCAAGGTGGGATTATGAAAATGATGTAATTCAAGACAGCGACCACGAGAATGTAAAAGAATTGTACAACATCCTCGAAAACATAAACTCTGTTAATCTACTTGAAAGCTGGCACGATGCACAACAATTGCGAGAAGACTCGCTCGATTTATTCAATTTGGGTTTATTAGATTTGCAAACACGAGCCAAGGTCGAAAAGTTGTTCTGGTCTGTCGCATCGGAAGCCTATCAAATTGCCTCCGAGATGAAACACATGCCTGATGAACTCCGCCCCCTGTCTCGTATGCTTGCTGATAAGTATTTCTGCAACTTTTCTCTTTTTCAATCTCTACCAGACTCCTGGGCGATTGATCAGGTCTTTCCGATCGTTCCCATTCATAGATTGAATGAAAAGCCTACAAGATTTGCAACTCTTCACGATATCACTTGCGACTCGGATGGAAAAATTGAAAATTTTATTGGTACTAAGAATTTTGCTCACTATCTGCCTGTTCACGAACTTAGACCGAATGAACCCTATTACATAGGCGTTTTCCTTGTGGGTGCTTATCAAGAGATACTCGGGGATTTGCATAATCTTTTTGGCGATACAAATGCGGTCCACGTCGTTGTAGAAGACAATTCGTACAAAATCGTCCAAATTATCGATGGAGAGACTGTTGCAGAAGTTCTCGATTACGTTCAATACGATGCTAAAAGACTTGTTAGAACTATCGAAACCTGGGTGACCACATCTGTAAAGGAGGGCAAAATATCCCCACAAGAAGGGAAAGAGTTCCTTTCTAATTATCGTTCTGGCTTGTATGGTTATACTTATTTGGAGTGAAAATGCAAAGGAAAATACCCAACCGCAGTGAAGCATTCGCTCTTCTGACTAAGTACAATAAAAGTGATTCACTTCTTAAACATGCTCTCGCTGTCGAAGGTGTTATGCGATTTATTGCCCGAAAATTAGGCGAAGACGAGGAACTTTGGGGCCTTGTGGGTTTGGTTCATGACCTCGACTACGAAATGTACCCCGAGCAGCATTGCCAAATGACTAAACAAATTCTTGAAGAACAATGCTGGGATGAGAGCATTATACGTGCGATTCTTTCCCACGGATGGGGAACTTGTACAGATGTTGAGCCAAAAACTCAAATGGAAAAATACCTCTTTGCAATAGATGAACTAACTGGTTTAATTACTGCAGTGGCTCTTGTTCGACCCTCCAAAAGTATCATGGATGTCGAAGTTAAATCGGTAAAAAAGAAGTGGAAAGAAAAAAGTTTTGCCGCTGGTGCGAATAGAGAAATTATTCAAAAAGGCGCAGATATGCTCGGTATTACTCTCGATGAATTGATTCAAACTACTCTCGATGGAATGAAAACTGTTGCAAAGGAAATTGGCTTGTAACCTGTCTTTGATACTTAACCATTGTTGATGCTATGTTGGTATGTAAATTTGGCGGGACTTCAGTTGCAAATTCCGGTGCAATTCGGCAAGTGTATTCGATTATGTCGAGCAAAGAAAAACCTGTTTTTGTCGTTGTCTCTGCATTTGCAGAGGTAACAAATCAACTTCAAAAAATAGTAGACTGTTTAGTCTATAAAGAACACGACAAAATTGATAGTTTATTCGAAAATCTTTACGAACGCCATTATAGTACTGCCGAAGAACTTGGTGTTGCCAACCAAATGTCGAATAAAATTGAAAGAAAGTTCGAGGAGTTGAAACTTTTCCTTAATGCCTTGAAAATACTTGGGGAGGTAACACCTCGGTCGGTCGATTTTATTTTAAGTATTGGTGAATTGCTTTCTTCTGCTATCATATTTCAATATTTTATCGAACGGGATTTGTCTATCTGCTACGTGGACCCAAGACAGATTATTATTACTGATTCAAATTTTACCAGGGCTGATGTAAATTTTGAATTATCCAAGGATAGATTATCAAAATTTATCTCTGAGAATCGAAATTACGACTACTACATCACTGGTGGATTCGTTGGGTCGAATATCGAGGGTCATACAACTACACTTGGTAGAGGAGGCTCCGACTATTCAGCTTCGATAATTGCATCCTTGTTAAATGCTAAGAAGTTGGAGATTTGGACTGATGTCGATGGAATAATGACAACGGACCCGAATGTAGTTCCAAACGCAAAATTGTTGGACGAGGTATCTTACGAAGAAGCCTCCGAAATGGCGATATTTGGCGCAAAAGTTTTACATCCTAAAACTATATTTCCAGCAGTTGCAAAAAAGATACCAGTGGTTGTGCGTAATACTTTCAATCCAAATTGCAATGGAACTTTGATTACATATAAATCTCCGACTCGAAAAGTGAAAGCTATAACCTTCAAAAGAAATGTAACTGTTTTAAACATTATATCCAGTGAGATGTTGGGCGTCTATGGTTTTTTGGCTCGCGTTTTCGATGTCTTCAAACGATTCCAGACAGAGGTAGATTTGGTTTCGACTTCCGAAGTTAGCATATCACTTACCATAGACGACAGGAAAAACCTTGCGAAAATTATCAAATCTTTGAAAGAATTTTCTCAAGTTGAGGTTTTGGAGCAAAATGCCGTTGTTTGTATCATTGGAGAGGGATTGAAGTATTCCTCGACTACCCCGTTTAAAATATTCAAAGCACTCGAAGGCATAAAAGTCCTGATGGTAAGTATGGGCGCATCCGATATTAATTTAAGCATAGTTGTAAAAGAAAAAAATTTAGAAAAGGTCATTGCATTACTTCATAAGGAATTTTTTTATTAAAAAATAGTAACTATGGATAAAATTGGAAATGTCGATGTTAATGAATTAGCAAGCAAGTATGGTACACCGCTGTATGTGTACGACAAAGCTAAAATAATTGAAAACTACAGTAAAATATTCGAAGCATTTCGAAAGTATTTTACAAGGTTTAGAATACATTACTCAATTAAATCAAACTCAAATTTGCACATATTAAAATTCTTTAAGGAACTTGGTAGCGGTGTGGATTGCTCTTCTCCATTTGAATTACTTTTGGCGTTGAAAGCTGGCTTTGGAAGCCAAGATATTGTTTATACTGGGAATTATGAAAGTCTTGAAGATTTAAAAATAGCTTGCAAATACGATGTTAAAATTAATCTGGATGACACAACTTCTTACAAACGACTAAGACAAGTATGCAAGCCGAAATTTGTGAGTTTTAGGGTCAATCCTGGTATTGGAAAAGGAGGGTTCGAAGGAATTACAACCGGTGGAGCAGATGCTAAATTCGGTGTCCCTTATGAACTATTGCAACAAGCATATCTCACCGCTTTAGAAGATGGTGTTACCTCCTTTGGGATTCATATAATGACTGGGTCTAATATTTTAGAGCCGATGTACTTTGCTGAAGTGATAATGAAACTATTTCAAATCGTTGGCAAGATTTTTGTTGAATTGCAAATACGCCCCGAGTACATCGATATCGGTGGTGGGTTTGGTATTCCTTATGCGGATGATGAAAAAGATTTAGATATTGAACTTACTGCAAAATTATTGAGCGAAGTTTATTTCGAACAATGTGAAAAGTATCATTTTGGTACGCCCGAATTGAAACTTGAACCCGGCCGGTACCTTGTTGGCAATGCTGGTTATTTACTAACCAAGGTAAACGGAGTTAAAAATGGTTACAAAAAGTTTGTCGGTATCGATGCTGGAATGAATGTTTTGCTACGACCCGCCTTGTATGGGGCTCATCATAAGGTATATGTTTATGGCAAGACGGAGTTGACTAATTTAGTTCAGATTTGTGGACAAATCTGCGAAAATTCAGATGTTCTTTGGAAAAATGTCCCGTTCCCAGCAGTCTCC
>JBKBVP010000065.1:0-7137 GCA_046289495.1 Candidatus Kapaibacteriota bacterium
GAAAAGGCAAATGTATTTTTCAAAGTGATTTCTAAATTACCAAATTTTTTATTAATCTCAATGCTTCCTTTCGTTGGTGGAATCATGGGTAGATATCTCGCATTTGTTCTGTCGATACCGTGGTTGAATGTAAGTTCTATTGTAAGGCTTGTGTTTGAGGTTATATCGATAAGACCCCGAAAAGAAAAGCCAAACAATCTTGCTTTAATACTTGAGATTTGATATATAGGCAAAAGTTGTGCTACATTTATTTTACCAATGTTTTGAGGGAAGAGATAGTTTGGAAATTCATACCAAAATAACGAGCTTGAAACATCAATGTTTTTTAGACTTACACTCTGGGATAACTCTGCGAAATAAGCAACTTCGGTTTCTAATTGTGAATTTCCGATTTCGAATGAATATGCCGCTAAATGTGGACCATTAGAGTAAAGTTCTTCAATTGTAGGGAATCTTTCGTTACGACCGAAGTTTAAGCCTAAATGTAAGTTTTGTCCTAAGCTATGCATCACTAAAACAGAAAAAGAAACATTGTTGAAAATGCGCTTTACTGGTCGATTTTGTCGAGTGTTATTGATATTCACTGGATTATATTCCTTGTGGTCGTATCTCAGGGAGTAATCAATGAAATTGTTTCCAAAACGAATGTTTTGGTAAATAAAAGTTGATAACAGATATGAATTAACACTGGGTGTGAAAACATAACCGCCATAATCATTTGTGGAGTTTTCAAATGCAATTCCAAAGATACTTTCGTTAAAATTATTTGTTTTATTGAAATTTAAGTGGGTTTTGAAGTAATAATTCCTAAGCAAGAATTCTGCTCCAATGGTTCCATTTTTCTCCATCTCCACATGGTGATAATAAGAGCGAGAAAGATAGAATGAAACATTGTCGACAAATTTATGCAGATGTATTAGTGTTCTGATATTAAAGCTATTTCGTTCTAGTGTTATGTCAACCCCTTTAGGATGAGCACCAACAAAACCGCCTGGCACTCCATAGGTAAAATCAAAAAAACTTCCCTCTGCGCAAGCACTTAATTTGGTATTTTTAAAACCAATGTTTAAATTACCTGATTTACTAGAGAAGTAAGTATTTTGTACTAGTCCTTTGCCACTTTGCATATCATGAGAGTTTTTTAGGCCCATAGAACCAGAGGTAAATAAATTTTTCACTGGAATTTCCCATTTTAAATTGTATATTTTTGAATCAAATGCGGACTCATAAATTGTTGAAAAATTTACAGAGGTTACAGGTACTTCCTCGGTTAAATAATCTCTGGAAGTTAAGTTTATTAAACCTCCTAATGCATTGTTGGTGAAAATTAATAATTTTGGTCCACGCAACAATTCAATTTTATCATAGGCAACTGGGTTGACCGCAATTGAATGGTCGGGGGCCGTTGACGAAAGGTCTTTTACTGGAAAATTGTTTTCAAATATTCCTAAATATTCCAAGCTTAATCCACGAAAAACAGGTTTTGAGGTTGCTGGTCCCATGAACCTTACAAAGATGTCCGTTGTGTTCTTGAGAGTCAAACCCAAAGTAGATGACATATTTTTTTGTAATTCTTTACCTTCTAAAATATTGTCGTAGTTGTGCAATTGTTGAAGGGGAGTTTTCTTGGTTTTAATTATCACTAGTCCTTGCAACTGATACTCTTTTGGTTCAAGCTTAAATGTAAAGTTCGAGTCGTATGCCAAAATTATTCTCTCTTTTAAAGCTTTATATCCGTCTTTGCTCACTAATATGTAAACATCGTAAAACTTCTCCGTAAACAAAAATTCAAATTTTCCAGTACTGTCTGTCGTGGTTTGATAAATTTTTTTTGGGGATTGATAGAGCTCTATCTTTGCATTATAAACTGGTGTAGAGTTTTTTTGGTCAACAACAAATCCAATAAAATGCATATCTTTGGCAAATAAATTAAAATGAAATGCCAAAAACATAAGTATCAAAATCTTCATGGTCTCTTCCTCAGAATTAAATATCGGAGGCTCTCTTGAATATCGAAGTGGGTTCGAAAAAATATTTAGTTCATAAATTTGCCCCTTCAAGAATTTTCAGAAGTGTAAATCAGCATTGAAACGATTTCAAAAGAGCCTCATTTCAAGCAATAATTATTTTACAACTAAAGGTACTTTAGGGGTCTTGAAATCAGGATGATCATAATGATTAAGTCTAAATTCTATTAATGTTTTTCCAGATTTTAATCCACGGATTTTGAATTTGAACTTCTCATTAGCTAAAAGTTGAGCTTCTATAAGGGTTGCGTCATCAACGACCCAAGAAAAATTTTTTGAACTATCGGTTGGCGTTTCTTCGTATCCCTCGGCATCAATGAACTTTACTTCGAAATACCTTTCCTCGTTGAGAGGCACAAGAAATTCCTTAGCAATAGTTGTATCGATTAGTGTATTTACGACTTTAAAATAAGGCTTTTCATTATGGTACACGACGACCCCAATCGCTTCGGTATGGTCCATTTCATTTTCTAAGGAACTTTTTTCTTTACAAGCAGTTGTAATAAATAGCAGTAGAAATGTATATATGAACAACATTTTTAATGTTTTCATAATAATCCTCCTAAGTTTTGTTTAAGAAAATTGATTTAGAATTTTTTAAATAACAGAAACTCTACTTAGAAAATTATAATTAGCATTCGATAAATTTTTCTGCTCGCTCATAGTTTTGGAGGAGCACGAGGTATGATTGTAAAAATAAATGTTCGAGCAGTAAATGTGATTGTGTATAAAACAGAGAGGGGAGAATTTTCAAAAAAGGTGTGAAAATTTAGTTTTGATAAGATGATGTTACCTAAAAGCCAAAGGAAATAATCTAAAAGACACTTATCACTTAAAAATTGAATTTTAGCAGTGTGTGTTCTAATAGATTCTTGATTATCAGATATTGTGTGAAATGTATGAAAATGAAGAAACTCAAAATTTGCAAAAACTGATACTAAAACAAACCAAACTACGAAAAATTTATTTGTGTTAATAAATTTCATAGATTTATTCAACGAAAATTTCTATTTGTTATTTTAGTTTTTTTTGAATGCTTATGTTGTACGTTATTTTAGGTGTAATTTTCAGTTACTTTTTAGGTTCATTCCCAACAGCGGTGATAATAAGCAAGGTCTTTTTCGGGTTTGATATTCGTACACGTGGAAGTGGAAATATGGGGAGCACAAATGCCTTTCGCCAGTTAGGAATTTTCTGGGGTGTAATTGTTCAAATAGTGGACATATTAAAGGGTTTTCTAGCATCATTTTTTGTTTCTATGTGGGTGGTAAACAATCTCAACGTAGACTTTGTCAATGGGGTTGGAGGACCATTAATTTTTAAATTACTCTGTGGGTTTTCAGCTATTGCTGGACACATTTGGTCAATATACGTAGGTTTTAAAGGTGGCAAAGGTATCAATACAGCGTTAGGAATGTTTTTAGCCGTTACTCCTTTTGAAATTTTATTTTGTTTAGTTATTTTCTCGCTAGTTCTATTTTCAACTGGATATGTTTCACTTGGCTCTTTAGTGGCTTCTTTTTCATATCCAATTATTATTTTATTGAAAAAATTTCTATTTAATCATGATTATTCAAATTTTTATATTCTATTTTTCTTTTCTATACTACTTTTCATTCTCGTTCTTTTTACACATAGGTCAAATATTGATCGATTGTTAAAAGGAGTTGAAAACAGATTTGAAAATTTGAGAATTTTTCGTTTTAAAAAGTAAACTTAAAATGGATTCTAAAATCGGAATAATTGGAATAGGTGCTTGGGCTACAGCATTAGCAATTATGTTAGCAAACAATCAGACACCAGTTGTAATGTGGTCTCATGAGATCGATACAGTTGAGGAAATAAGGAAAAAATTTGAAAACCAGAAGTATTTACCAAATGTCGTAATACCAAATTCTGTCGAGATTACAAACGAGAAAGAGAAACTAACTGATTGCCAACTCATTGTTCAGGCAGTACCGACACAATATATTCGTCGTATCCTCGAAGAAATAAACATCGATTTGTGTAATAAAAAAATAGTCAACGTAGCGAAAGGGATTGAAAAAACAAAGTTGAAGAGAGTGTCAGAGATTTTATCAGATTTCGGGATTTTTGAAAAGAATTACGCCGTGCTAAGTGGTCCAAGTCATGCCGAGGAAGTTGCACGAATGGGTCCAACAGCAGTCGTTGTTGCTTCCACTAATTTGGATTTTGCTGTTGAAGTTCAAAAGCTTTTTACGAATGCGCACTTTCGAGTTTATACATCAACTGATGTTGTTGGATGTGAACTTGGTGGTGCTTTGAAAAATGTTATTGCAATAGCTGCTGGCATAATTGATGGTTTGCAGCTTGGGGATAACTCCAAAGCTGCTTTGATTACACGTGGTCTTGCTGAAATCACTCGTCTCGGTGTTGCAATGGGTGCCAAACCATCGACTTTCTCCGGTCTCTCTGGATTGGGGGATTTAATTGTAACTTGCAACAGTAAGTACAGCCGTAATCGATATGTTGGACAGCAAATTGCATTAGGACATGCTTTGTCGGATATATTAAACAATATGAATGCTGTTGCAGAGGGAGTTGATACGACTATTTCTGCACATCTTCTAAGCTTTAGATATAATGTTGAGTTACCTATAGCGCAGAAAGTTTATCAAATTCTTTTCGAGAATTTAAATCCTAAAGATGCTGTAATCAGCTTGATGCTTAGAGAAACTAAGCCCGAATATTGGTGGTAAATGATTTTTGGAATTTGTTGTAAAGCACCATAGAAAGGAAACAAAGGCTTGCCCACAAGAACCCTAACACCATAGGCTCTATATGCATTAAAATGTTTGAATTTATGAGCTCAGAGGTGAAATTAATTTCTTTTGAAATCATAAAAATGATTGTTAAGATTGTAGATGAAATGATTAGAAAGTTAACTTGTTTGATTTTAAGAATTGGCTTTCTAATGTAGCTCAAAATAACAGGGAAAAAAAGAGATGGGACAGCAACTGAGGAAGTTCGATAAATTAAATCAATGGCAGATGGAATATAATTTGCCAATACAATTGAGAATATCCCAGTAATTATAACCCCTATTCTAACCCTCTTTTCCAATGAAATATTAGAAAAAAACTTAATACTTTGGAAAAGATTCTTACCAATCAAAATCGCTGAAAGGAAAGTGTAACTTTCCAGTGTTGAAATAATAGTAGCGAGCATGGATATGAAAACAATTCCTTTGAACACTGGTGGAACAATTTTCTCTAAAAGCAATGGGTATACAAAAAGGGGATTGATTTGTGATAAAAATAGTTTTGCAACTAACCCTACAAAGATGGTCATTGTATCGAAAGCAATCCAGAAAAGAATCGAAACCAAAATTCCATTTCTTGCTGTTTTCCCATTTTTTGCAGATGTACATCTTTGATAAAAACTTGGGTCTATAAATGTTTGTAAAGAAATAAATACCCAGGATACTGTATATTGCCAGTTCAAATCACCAAAAAATTTTAGGTGTGTTTGTGGTAATTTTTGCAACTGAAACAATTCGTAACCAATTTCTTGCAGAGAGAAGAAAGTAAAAATGCCAAAACCTAAGTACATAAGAACAAACTGAATTGAATTGGTAATGACATTTGTTTTGAATCCACCGTAACCAATGTAAATAAAGCAAATTACTGTGCCAATAATTAAGGAATACAAAAAATTTAAACCAGTAATTGCGTTTATAAAAGTACCAACCATTAAAATATACACCGATGGAAATGTTATCACTAAGAGAACAACTGTTGCAAAAATGCCAGAAGTTTTACCAAACTTGGATTCGATTAATTCTGGTATAGTCTGATATGGAATTGCACGAATTTTCCTACTTACAAGAAGAGCAAACACTAAAGCCGATATGTAATAAACAATGCCAAAGCAAAACCAAGCAACAATTCCATTGCGGTATACAAATTCTCCTATACCAAGAATATTGCCATACCAGGTAGCAACTAATGAAGCAACAAAGGGGGGGAGTGTAAGTTTGCGTCCTGCAACAAGAAATTCGGATAATCTCTGATTTTTATTTTTTCTACTGCTTTTGGTTGCAAAAAAACCTACTGAACTTAATAAGAGATAGTAGAAAACAACAATGATAAAATCCCAAAAAGATAGATATAATTTCATCATAGGGAATAAAACTACAAATTTATTCATAATGCGAGTAAAACAATGTATACCTGGCAAAGAATTAGCAATATTTTATTTAATTTGCAGTCTTACATACAGGAAAAACATAAACCAAATGAACAAGTATCTTTTGTTACCGATTTTCATATTTTTTTTCAGTTGTGGGCATTACGAGGATTTCACTACATATTTTAATACCTATTACAATGCTCAGAGATTGATGAAGGAATCTGAGGATGAATTTCAATACCAGGAGAGTAAATTAAAAGTAACTCCCAAAGTTGTTGTTCCTAATGAATATCTTCAAGTGGTATCAGATGTTTCGAGTGGACCCCCGCCTTTTATGCAAGAATTTATTATCTCGCCACTGAAGCTACAGCCAGTCAAAACCAAGTTGGACTCTATTATCATTAAAGGCTCAAAAATTTTATCAAGAAAGTCCAAGAGCAACTTTGTCGAAGGTTCTATCTATTTAATGGCTAAATCATACTATTATAAAAATGAATGGTTGCCTTCACAAATTAAATGCAGTGAATTGATAGATAAATTTCCAGATGGGGATTTGTCTCCCGATGCACATTTACTTTTTGCCAAAAACTTACTAATTCAACGAAAATTCCATAGTGGAAAGTTACTTTTGTCAAGGACTGTAGATATTGCTTGGAAGAAAGAACGATATGATATTCTGTCGGAAGCGTTTAGACTACAGGCTGAATTAGCTTTGTTTGAAAATGACATCAGCGGAGCAGTTAAACCTTATAAGCAAGCTATAGCTCAATCGGATAATAATTTTTACCGTTCTCGTTGGCAATTAGAACTTGCAACAATACACTATAGATTAGGCAATTGGAAAGATGCTTTATTCAACTTTCAAAAAGTCCGCAAATTTAATCCTGACTATTTAACCCTTTATTCTTCTTATTACTATGAAGCACTTTGTTTAATTCGAATTGGAAATTTTACCGAT
>JBKBVP010000006.1:0-16798 GCA_046289495.1 Candidatus Kapaibacteriota bacterium
ATCATAAGCTTAAATGAAATTCAAACGGATGGAGTATTCATAAGTGGATACTCGACAATCCCTTTGAATAAATTTGGTAACGTAGAAACCTTTAATACATATTCGCAGGGTTTTGGTTACAGAGTGGGGAGGAATCTTCGCATCGGCTTGGAATTCGGTTATTTTGATTTTGAATATAAGGATAAAGTTATACTACTTGTTCCAGGGATGCTTAGCCCAGCCGAAGAACGCAAGATCTATACACATACTAATGAAGGCAAAAACAGAGAAAAAATTCTGACAAATAACGAGGACGGTTCCTACCCAAGTTATGTACAAGTCGAAATCCCCGCAAACAAGAAATATCAACAATATTGGGGAAGCCTTTTCTACGATTACGAGTATCCAATGCGATATGCATCGATTGTAGGGCGAGTCAAAGTCGGTGCAACAAGTGAAGGTTTCCTTGGGGGATTGGGTATCTTTGCCGAAATTCGTCCTATAGGTAATCTTTCCATTAACTTTGGAATTGAAAATAAAACATTTTGGTCCTCCACCCCTAACGAGGCTAATCGGTGGAAGAACATATTAAGTTTAGTCTATGGGTTAAGTGTTAATTTTAAGTTCAACAACAAATGAATTTATGAGTTGTGTTTTATTAAAAAATAAGTTAATTTTGTTATGATTGTGTTTAAATTGTTTAACAAAAATTGGAGTTGTTATGAGAATTTATTTTCATACAATTGTGGTGGTACTGTTGGCATTATCAAACTCAGTGCTTTTTGGAACCGAGCGAATTAGCAGCGGCAGCTACACTTTCGAAGGTCCTCGCAGCAAAGAAATTGCTCCGACGTTACCAAACAGTGTATTTAAATTGCTTTCAGATAAAACGCTTACTGTCGACTTTCAAATTTTCGATTCCTTAGCAAACGCATACTCATACTTTACAGAATCGCAACAACCATTTGTCTACATTCCCGGAATCGGTCAATTAATTACTATTAAACGAGGTTTTTGGGATATCGATAGGTCTCCATATTACGAAGGCGACAATACCAAAAATAATCTTTTCATAAGATATTCAACCGATTGGGGGCAAAGTTGGTCGGACCCAAAATTGGTTTATAAGGTACAACCTGGGCAATATAACAACTGGTGGGCACGCTACCCGAGCGTTTACGCTTTTGATTACGAAGGCGACATTGCCTACGTCTACACTGCCCCATGCACGAATGGCTCTGGTTGGGTTGGCTATGTTAATGGCTTGTATTATCAAGATAATTACTTTCAATCTTACTCGAAGTCTTTTACTTGGCAGGATGGAAATCGTTACAATTGGGGAGGAACGGACTCGAGGATTGTTGGTGGTATGGACGGTAGCGAGCCCTATGCTATGGCAGTTGGTACTTTGATGATAGAGGGAGGTTTACCTTTGACTTTGACAAGCAATCTTGGCTATCGCCGAACAAGTGACTTTGATAAATGGAACGAAGTAATTCCTCCCCAATGGCAAGCAGATAAATTCAAAACCCCAGTTTCGACAGAGGATAGTGTTCGAACTTCATTGATCGCTGGATTTAAGTTTGCCAGTGATGGTAATTTATACATGGCTGCTTATGCAAACTTTGCAGACCATCCGTTAAACAGATTCTATTTCGGTGTTTCTAAATCTACAGACCTTGGAAAAACTTGGAGCGATTTCGAGATTGCCCCTGCGGAACTATTTGACTCATATTTGCAAGAATATGGATTGTCCGTGGGTGTTGTAACATGGTCTTTACCGCAATTCGTCCCCTTGGGAGATGATAACTACTCCTTCTTGGTGAATATCAACGAAGACACAACCCAAACTTTTAGGTTGTATGAAGAAGCATTACATCAATTGGTGGAAGTTTACAAACAAAATGGCATTTGGGGTGTCCGCAAGGTTGCAGATTTGACTGGCTATGTCCTTGCATACGTTGCTCCTACATCGACAAACCAGCTTGGCGTGGAATCCCAACTTGTGCGCTCCGAGGATGGAAAATATTTGCTGGCAAAGTGGGTTGATTTCGTTGATGTTGTAGTTAATGATACCGTGTATCGACGAGCTACAAATGATATTTTTGTTGCTGTAAGAGAATTTAATTCACCGCAGTGGTCCAATGTTAAAAACATAACATCGAGCTTAGATTACGATAGAATTACTTGGGTCCCAGATATTATCCCAAACGACTTGAAGAACATACCTTTGATAAAATTAGAATCCATACCAATTGAAGGACAAGAGCCCGGGGAGGCACGTCTGCGACAGCGAATGCTTGATACTGTTCCTCAATACGTAATGCTGGGCTTTTTCAATGCAGACGATATCTTGGGTGTGGAGGTAAATGAGACGGCAACGGAGTTCAACATAAAAATTTATCCAAATCCTACAGAAGATATTGGCGTTGTTGAATTTGTTGTAGATACTCCTTCGCCAATATCCATAAACGTTTTTGATGTATTTGGCCGTAGAGTTATGAACATATTCGAAGGGAAGAGCTTCTCTGGTCATCAAGCAATACAATTTAGGACCGATGGTTTAGCTTCGGGGACATATAACGTGGTATTCAATATCGATGGCAAAAGCATCTTGAAGCAAATTTCAATATTGAAGTAAAACAACATAAGAGGTAAAATATGAAGAGGCTATTTTCATATCTGTTCCTTATAATATCGCTTTTGTTTCCATATCTAATGGAAGCGAGTAATTACGGCACACTAAAGGGCAAAGTTGTCGATCAGGATGGAAATCCAGTCGTTGGTGCCTCTGTTCGGATTTTGGGTACTCGCTTGGGCGGTGTTGTCAAAGCTGATGGTCGGTTCATAGTTGTGAGTATTCCTGCTGGAACATACAAGGTACGGATTACTGCTGTCGGGTATGCACCGTATGAAGCAGAAGTTCGAATTTCTGCCGACGACGAGACGGACATTAACGTTCGATTGAAAGAAGAAGGGAAAGTAACAGAGGAAGTCGTCGTCGTAGGCGAAAAACTCGTCTCGCACAAGGACATTGGAGTAAAAAGGCAATTCGAAAATCAGCAATTAACAACGATTGCCCGCGAAGGCTTGCAAGCAATTATTGGGCTAAGCGCAGGTGTTTTCAACTCTGGCGGTGGTTGGGTTATTCGTGGTAGCCGAACGAATGAAAGCCAAATCCGTATCGACGGCATAGATGTAAGCGACAAGTTTACCGGTGGTTTTGGTATAGTGGGTGCCACCTACTATCCAATGGTAAGTGCTTTTGCAACAGAGGAGGTACAAGTCTTGACTGGTGGATTCTCCGCTGAGTATGGTAATGTCTTAGGTGGCTTTGTCAATACAACATTGAAAACTGGTCGAACGGACCGATACGAAGGTTATATTCGATGGCGCACAGACGTACCTGCCCTTTTTGGCCGCCAACCACACGATTTGAAATTAATTCGCGAAGGCGATAGATATAAAGCAATCGACTGGGGCGAGGGCCGTAAACTACAGGGAACACAAGAGCATACATTTGAATTTGGCGTTGGTGGTCCGATTCCCTTGTGGAATAAAGCAACTTTCTTCATTGCTGGAAATTATTTCTATGAAAAATATCGCTCTGCAAGCTACGATATTTACGACCCAGTCCATGTCAACAATCTCGGTAAGCTCGACCAAAACAATCTTGGTCTGATTCCAAATAATCAATCCTGGAGGAAGAGCTTCCAGGCAAAGCTTAAATTTCCAGTTACTCAGGACATAGACCTTATATTCTTTGGCAACTGGGGAATGACAAATCTCGAAACGCTTAGTTGGTCCTGGTTATATGCAATTGAGCCTGGTGCAATACCGGGGCTTCCATCCTACGGTGTTGAAGAAAGAAGGGCTAAATCTCCTGTTTTCAATCAAGTTGCTAAAAGCGGTTATGTACAAATCCAACACAGACTTGGCTCTAATAGTTTTTATGAAATTAAAATTTCAAACACTTCGAACAATAGCGATGCTTCCCGTAGAAAAACTTTCGACGACCCGAATTTTCTAACTGGCTTTGAAATTTGGCTACCTCAGGATGATTATGCTGTTGTCATTGGTACTCTGGAGCAAGGAAAGGATAAAATTTTAGACCAATACACCCCGGTAACACAAATCAAAAATTCTAAGGACGGATTCATTAAAATGGATATGCCAATTATTAATCCAATAACTGGGTACATCGAGGGAAGTTCCAGTTCTCAGCATTCTCAGAACGCATATGGATTGACTGGAATTTTCGATTTGCACGGCAACGAAAGAACTTTTGAATTTCGTCGAAGTAATTATTGGCAAGTGGATGGAAATTACACCCTGGCTGTTGATGGAGAATTTAGCCATATGTTCAAAACTGGCTTTGAAGTGCAATTTTATCAGCTCCGTCGGCATATGAATAGCTTGCCTTGGGATGCAAATCCATTTTTTGATGTTTATACAGATGAATGGGGTGGAAACTTGTATGCCGACAATGAAAAAGTTTACAACAAAACAAGCAAGCCATACAAGCCAATTACTGGTGGATTGTACATCCAAGACCAAATAACATACAAAGGTTTGATTATAACTCCAGGTTTACGATTCGACTTTTACATTCCAAATTCGGATTATCGCACCGTTGTGGAGTATTTTTTACCCATCACATCAGATACTGGATTTGCAAATGCAAGCCTCAAGACTCAATTCAGTCCACGCATAAATGTAACCTATCCCATTACCGACCGTTCAAACATCTCTATCTCCTACGGTGTATTGTTTCAGATGCCACCGATGCAATACCTTTACGACGCATTCGCAGTCGACCAGTTGCGCGGAAATTCCATCCTGGGCAATCCTAATATGAAACCACAAAAGTCGAATATGTACCAAGTAAATTACAATAATCAATTGACTGATGATTTTGCTCTCGATATATCTGCTTATTACAAGGATAATTACAATCAAGTGGGTTTGGTTTATGTAGCTGCTGTGCCGACACCATATTACATGTACACAGTATCTGAATATGGTAGTGCGCGTGGGATTGAATTTACACTTCGCAAACGACCAACAAATCACATACAATTGAATTTAAACTACAATCTTTCTTTTGCAACTACAACAGGCTCATCTCCTGGCTCGAATTATCTTGTAGCTGTGGACCCATTCACAGGCAAGCAAGCATTTCCGCTGGCAGAATTTCCATTCACTGCTGATAGAACACACCGAATTAATGCGATTGTGGACTTTCTTTGGGGATATAAGCAAGGTCCATCGATTGCTGGGATTTATCCATTAGAAAATACAGTAATAAACATTACTGGCTTTTTCCAAACGGGGACACCCTATACCAGATTGGATAGAGCTGGAAATGCCATAGGTGAGTTCAACGCTGAACGACAGCCCTCGATTTGGAATGCAAATGCTCGAATTCAAAAAGGATTTTACCTGCGCGATTGGTTCGGCGAGCAAGCTGGCAATGCCCGATTGGAATTCTTTATCGACATAAATAATATTTTCAATCTAACTTCTGTTGCAGGTGTGTTTGCTCGCACTGGCGACCCAATTGACGATGGCGTGAACTTCTACCGACCCGAGACAGACTTTAGCGCAGTGGTATTTTATCGCGATGCGGACTATGCAAGAGCAGAATCCTTCTCCACAGACCAATATACCATCTATGGGGATAGGTTCTACAATATAAACTCTGACTTCGATGGAAATGGAATTGTTACCCGCACCGAGAAGTTTATGGCATTCACAAAATATCTCGAAGATGTTCGCCGTTTTCGTGGTAATTTCCTTGCGCCTCGTACTGTCTTTGCAGGAATAATGTTTAGATTCTAACTTGGAATGTTTAATTTAAATGGGTGAATATATGAAAAGGCTGATTTTAATTTTACTTATCGCTTTCGCTGGCTCCCCACTGATTGTCTTCCCTCTGCCACGAGATAACGAAAAAGACCAAAAAGGAGGCGACGAAATTCTACGAACCTACAACCAACTTTTTGATTTACAACAAAACACTGTGAGTAACATCCAGTTTTACACCACCAACTACGGTATTTTCGGTTTAAATGTTGCTCAGAACCGTGGCGGTGGTTACTGGCCTCGTGGCTCCAATAATCAGTACATTTTTGGTGGTGGTCTTTGGGTTGGTGCGATAAAGCCTCGTCCTGATGGTGTGCTAAAAAAATATGTTGAAGTTACTTACAACCCAAATGATGGTCGCTCTTGGATGGTTCCGGGTAGAATTTCCGATGGCGATAGCAAAGACGTCTCTGATATTAAAAAGTATAGAACATACTTTTCAACAGACTTTAAAAAAGGAGATGGCGTCCCACTTAATCCTAACGATGGACCTGCTTGGCCCATCTGGGATACAAGCCCAAGCGATACATTGAAATACAATCGATACTATGGTTACTATATCGACGATATCAATCAGAGGAACTTGACCAATTTCCCCAAAGGACCGGCATTTATTTCTGGGGAGGACATTTTCTGCACATACAAAGACACCGATTTGAATGAATTCGATGGAGGCGCTGGTTTGAGAAAAAGCCAAGGTTATCCACTGCGTCTTCAGTTCGAGCAAATGATTTACTCCTGGGGTTTTGGAGACTACAAAGACTTTGTCTTCATTAAATACGAAATAATTAACTACAGCAAGGACACCCTAAGGGAGGTCTGGCTTGGCTCGGTAATGGATGTTGATGTTGCTCGTGCTCCGAATCTGGTCAATGGTGCTAGCAATGATAGAGCAAGATTTTACGAGGAGGATACTACTTTGAACCTTGCTGTGCAATGGACAAATACAGACCAGGGCGAAAAAGGTTTTGGTTTTGGATACCTTGGATTTGATTTTCTCGAAAGCCCCGCTGTCGTTCGTTCAGATAGAAGCGAGATATCCTTCGAAGTCCAAGGGGAAGACACACTCTTCCAAATTTCCGAATATATGTGCTATGATAAAAAAGTTTATAAAGTTGAAATTTTAGATTCTCTTGGGAATATTATTGGATACAAGGACTCCACCGCATGTCTTAAAGAAGAGTTGGTTAAAAAATGGACATCCCTACACAAGCGGACAGATACTGGAATTGTCGAGATAAACACCATAGAGCTCGATTTAACTGGATATATTCGAAAAGACAAGCGAGTTTACGAAACTGCCGAACAACTTGGCTTGAAGACATTTAGGAACTGGCACATCGATGATGACAAAAACGACGACGACGAGCGCTACAACTTCATGTCCTCTGGCATTCGCGATGGCGATTTCGGACCTGGCGATAGACGATTGATGATGGCAACGGGACCATTCAATATGCTTCCCGGGGATACAGCACGCTTGGTAGTTGCTTTAATTTGTGCACCTCCAGCAGTTCGCGAAGATGCCGATGGAACTACCGAGGACATTGCTGAGCTTGTTCGTAAAGATAAGTTTGCCCAGCAAGTATACGACGACAACTTCCGCGCACCCTCGCCGCCGGAGCGCGCTAATTTTGTGAGCTGGACACCTGTCAATCACGGCTTTATAATCAAATGGGATAGCACTGCAGAGATTTCAAAAGATTTTTACGAAAAAGGTATGGATTTCCTTGGCTATCGACTTTATCGTGCAAGAAGAACAGATTTGGATACATTTGATGTGGACAACATTTCTCCAAGCCTGCAATATCCCTCGGGGAAGGGGCCATTTGGTTGGAAACAAATTGCTCAATGGGAACTACCAACGCCTTTTTACAAGTCATACAGGAGAGCTGGAGCGGGCACTGCTTTGAATTTGCCTTTCATCGATTCACTAAGGATTGTCGGTCCTTATTTGGAAAATAAAGGTGGTCAAGTTGTCATCGATTCGTTTGCAATCCGAGTACTTCGCGTCGGTAGGGGAATAAAATTAAATCCGTCTAATAGATGGGTAATCCAAAATATCACCCCAACTACACAAAATATCATACCTGTTATTTGCGGTGTCGATACTGCTTACTTCTCCAAGCCCTGGGGTCCATTCTGGGCATCGAAGATTAATATCCAAGCAAAGGAGTTACCAATTTATTTCGACCCCTACAATGTGATTACACCGCGAAGACATTTCTTGCTCGATAGTGCTATGCTTGGCGTTGTAAGGTTAAACCGCCTCTTCTTGCAATACAATCCATTACTCTGGCGCAAAGAAACTATCAATATCAATCCCGCAGACACTACCGGCTTGCCAGATCGAACCGGTCCAAACCTGGACACAATATACTTGAAAAAAACCTACCGCAGAGCAAACGTTAATGGTCAAAATATTCTCCTCGTTGATAGAATGGTACCTATGAACATTAATACTGTCCTGCGTGATTCTCTCCACATCGAGCAAGCCTTGGATTCCATTTATAAATACATTCAAATGGGTTTGGCAAAAGTTGAATTCCCAGAGCTTGAGCAATCGGACGAGGTGTTGAACAACGTCGTGGTTCCTTATATGGATAGCATAACAAATCATCGTACCTATATCGACTTTGGGGATGACGACAGAGACATGGTAGTCTCACTGAACGACAACCCAACTAAAACAGAGAAGATTATTAACAATGTTGATTACTATTATAAGCTACTTGCTTACGACGAAGGGGATTATCTGCAACAAACACCACAGAAGCTGAATGATGCTTCGCCTGGTTTACCAAACATGTTAAATGTGTTTTCCCGTTCCGCCCCTGTTGGAAAACCCGTCGAATTTACAGTAACTTATGTAGATTCTGCTCGAATTGGTGGCTTGTATAATTTTAAACTTTTTGCTGTGGACTACGATAGAGCCATTCAATTGTTTGCTGGTCACGAGCTGGAGTTGGAATTCCAACCATATTGGGAACTTGAGCAAATCACTTTTCCCGGCAGGACCACCCCTTTGAGATTTGGTATGTACTGGCGACGAATTACATTAAAGGATTTGACCACAAATTCGCTTCTATTTAATAGTATTACTCTATTCGAAGAAAATCCGGGCAGCCTTCGATACTCCAGCTCGCCAACAGAAAATTCGGCGTCATTCATTTTAAGCGATACAGCCGTGGTCGATCCAGTTACTGGGAAAAGAAATGAGTTTGGATTGCCATTTAACAATGACGTTGTTACTCGTACCGGTAAGTTTACAACAAGTGATTTTACCATCAGAGGATACTTCTATAGTTACGGCTTCCTGACCAATAATTCCTTGCCTGGTCCGGCGTTTGGTGCTCTTGGGTTCAGTTTTGACTACACCATCCAACAATATGGCGGAATTCTAAGACCCGACTCTTCGTCGATCCGAATGGAACCAGATAAAACACCAATAAATATCATTACCGACCCGACAAAGATCTTTACAACTCAACAAGTCGACTTCCTTACTCTGCGCCAAGAGTTCCTTGGCTACACTGCCGAGCGTGTTCCCGTGTATCAAAATTATGGTCAGCCAATATACGGTAGTTTCAACAATGGTCCTGGTGATTACGAGGTTACCTTTATGCCTGGTGGTGAGGAGACTATGGAGCTAGTCTGGGGCCCGCAGAATAATAGACAACGCAAGACTTTCAAAGTAAAATACTTAAATTTGAAAGTACGCAATCTGCTCTCCTACAAGCGACCTTCTGAATCTGGGAAAGACTCTCTTGTTGTTTCTTATCCGCTTGAACTCGAGCACATGGCTATCGATACCATACCAGGGGTAAATCAATATCCAGTGCCGACGAATCTCGGCTCTCGGTGCAATGAGTTCATTAACAAGTTCAATATTAGTGCTTATGGTTGGGTTAATGGTAGGCGAAATAATTCAGCGATAAAGATGCGTGAGCAACAAGCAAATCCATCGTGGAATACTGGTAATATATCTGTAAACACTTACATTGGAACTCAAGGTCGTTATTATCTCTCTGCCGTAAGTGAGGATGGAAAGGATACTGTGGACTTCACCCATGTGTTGATTATTGGTGGCTGTCAGTTTGCTTTGGATTATGCAAACAAAGGGCGACGTTTCGGAAACGCCGAATGGGAATACATTCCTACAAGTCAATATCAATACGGAGAGGATTTTCGCGAAGGCGACAAAATTGTTTTGAAAGTGCGCGGTGGTGCTTATGGTCTACCGCTACCCGGGGCAAAGGTTAGATTCAAGATTTCCGATTTCAAACCCGAGAACGAAAATTACTCGGATGCAATGCTCGAGAAGTTCAAAGTTGTGCCAAATCCTTACTACATCTCGCATCAAGGGCAAAAGACACCATACGATGCAAAGATTTACCTCACAAAACTACCTCCTCGATGCACCATCGAGATTTATACTTTAGCTGGTGATTTGGTGCGTACTATTGAGCACGACGAGACAAGCAGCGATGGTCCAGACAAGCATTCAATTGAAATTTGGGACTTGCTTTCGAAAAATGGGCTACGAGTCTCCAGCCAAACTTTCGTTGCCGTTTTGAAAACTCCAAATGGTGCTCAAGCGGTTCAGAAATTCTCTGTTGTTGTCGGTGGATTTAGATTAATTCAAACTCAACAATAAATATGGACCCCGCATTTCGGGGTCCCAACAATTTTTGAAAATATTGGAGTGGAGTATGAAAAGATTAATATTAACAGTAGTTCTGATTGGCATTATAACTTACTTTAAAGCATTTTCAATTGGAGGAGCAATTTCGGGTTCGACTACTGGCGAAACATTTGTAAAGGTTGGAGCCGCAGGCTCTCAGTTCCTAAAGATACCAATTGGTGCCAGAGCAAATGGTCTTGCTGGAGCCTACTCATCTGTTTCCAACGATTTAACCTCCATATTTTGGAATCCAGCTGGGCTTGCAGATGTAAAATACAT
Organism: Candidatus Kapaibacteriota bacterium; assembly: GCA_046289495.1. Classification (GTDB taxonomy): domain Bacteria; phylum Bacteroidota; class Ignavibacteria; order Kapaibacteriales; family UBA2268; genus Naka2016. The sequence continues at coordinate 10,808 of JBKBVP010000006.1, forward strand.
CTCGGCAGATTTCTCATACACCCAGTGGTTCGCTGGGTTTAAACATAGTTTCGGCGCCTTTGCACTACCTGTTGGTAGAAACTTTACAGCTGCAATTGCTCTCGTGGCTCTCAACAGTGGAAACATTGAAATTACAACTTTAGAAAAACCTAATGGCACTGGGCTAAGCTACCAAGTCAACGATGTGGCTTTGTCTTTTACTTTTTCTGGATATCTTACAGACCAGTTCTCTTTCGGTTTGACAGCCAAGTATGTTAATAATTCGATTTCTAATCTTTCCAGTACAGGTATTGCTTTCGATGTTGGCACTATGTACGAGACAGGAATTCAGGGGATACGACTTGGTTTCTCGATACACAATCTTGGCATTAAACAAGCCTACAGCGGACAGGATTTAAACACTTCCAAAAAGCTCTACGAAGCACTAAATGCTGCACCTTTGGACATTGCCTACATTTCCAATAGTTACTCGCTTCCATTGATTTTCCGCGCTGGGTTATCCTCCGAAGTGTGGAAGGTCGAAGACCACAAACTTATCGTTGCCGGCGATTTTATAACTTTATCCGACACTCCGGAGCATTTTGCTCTCGGGGCTGAGTACACTTTCAAAGATTTTCTCGCTCTGCGTGCTGGATACCAATTTGGCACAGATGTGTTCGGACTCTCCGGCGGTGTCGGGCTGAAATACTTTGCTGGCGGTTTCGAGGGTGAATTCGATTATTCCATCACGCCGACAAAGAACATTGGCTTGGTCAATCGTTTAAGTATTAAAGTTGCCGTAAAATAATCTCCTTTTTTTGGTTTTTGGAATGATTTTTGTAACTCTTCAAGGGGCTTCTGCCCCTTGTTTGTTCGTTGTTTGTTAGTTTTGTACGTATGAAGAATACTGAATTTACAATCGGTGTCTTTGCAATTTTATCTTGCTTGGTTTTTACTATACCACTATCTTCGGCGATTATACCCATTTACATTGACTACTGTGTCTTTAAAAAAAACGAAAAGGAAAATATCTTAGAGGTATATTATGGACTTCTTGATAATCAGTTAAAGTATTACCCGAAGGACAAGAATTGGTTCGTCGAGCTCAACGTGGCGTTGAAATTCTTTGTAAATGACACACCTTGGGAAACTTATGATTGGACGGTTTACCACCAACGGGAAACACTCGATACGAACAAAGAAACACAGAACCTACTGGTAGGGCAGAAGAATTTTCTCATAAGCAAGGATAGCAAAGTTAAATTTCAGTTCATTTGTGTCGACAGCCAGGACGAGACCAACCGATTTCAGAAAGTCATAGATGTGGAGAATATAGATTTTTCCAATCGAGATGTCACCTTCAGTGATGTTCAGTTTGCCCAACTCATTGAATTCTCCGATACCTCGAATATTCTCTGGCAGAAGGAATTTTTAAAAAGCAAATACTACATAGTGCCAAATCCCACACTCGAAGTTGTTGGTACCTCGCCAAGGCTTTATGTTTATTTCGAGTATTATTTAAATCCTGGCTTATTGAATAAGCAGGTGAAACTCGAATATCGAATTTTCAACACATTGATGGAGGAGGTTCTCTACAATTACAAAACTTCCAAAGTTGTTGGCTTGTCGCAGTTTGGTATCAATGGTTTTGCACTTGATGCTTTAAGTTCTGGAACATATTTCTTAGAAATAGCTTTGCTTGATGATAATGGGAAAATATTGGCACGCTCCAAGAGGAAGAAATTTTATCTTTTCAATGCTGAACTACCACCAGAGCCTATCCGAAAGTACACCGAAAGTGAACTTTTTGAAAAAAGTCTTTTCTCCTCTCTTGATGAACAAAGCTTGGATTTAGAGTTTGAAAAAGCCAAATACATAGCTTCGGATTATGAGAAGAGTTTGTACAAAGAACTAAAAACATTAGAAGCCAAAAGGCGTTTTCTATTTCAATTTTGGCAAAAACGAAATCCAGACAGCTCTCTTATTTTCAACAAAGCATACGACGATTTTGTGCAAAGGATAAATTATGCGAATCGCTTCTTCTCTGTTGGTAATCAAATCCCGGGCTGGAAGACCGACCGCGGTCGCGTCCTAATTCAATACGGAGAGCCAAGCTCGAGAGAGTATCACCCTCCCGAGCCCAACAAGCGAAGCTACGAGATTTGGTTCTACAGTGAACTTCAAGGTGGGGCTTATTTCTATTTTGTCGATTTGTATAAAATTGGAAACTTCGTTCTTGTTCATTCTACTGCAATGAATGAGCCGTACAACGAAAATTGGTATACCGACTTTGTGACTGGAACAAATACCGAACGCATTCAGAAAATGATGCTGAATAGATGAAAAAACTAAGATATCTCATAGAAACTCTCGTAGTGCTTTTTTTAAGTTGGATTTCGGGCTTTCTGAGCAGACGCAGCAGAAAAAAATTTGGCAAGATTCTCTCTAAGTTGCTTTATTTTGCTCTGCCCGAAAGAGTTAGAATTGCTGAGGAAAATCTTCGAAGTGCATTTCCCGACAATGACGAAGCTTGGATAAAGACGACTGCCAAAAAAGTATTCGAAAATATGGGCATTGTCTTTGCGGAATTTTTAGCACTTTCAAAACTGAGCGACGAGGAGATAAAAGATTATGTTAGGTTTGAAAATGTTCAGCTTATAAAAGAAAAATACAACCAAGGCAGGGGAGTATTACTGCTTTCTGGTCACTATGGTAATTGGGAATTACTTGCCTACTCTGTTTCAGTTTATTTGGGTTTGCCTGTTTTGGTAATTGTCAAGCCGCTTGCAAATTACTTTTTGGACAAAATAATTAACAAATTTCGAACAAGCAGAGGCAATAGTGTTGTTTCGATGTATATGTCAGCATTTAAAGTTGTAAAGACGTTAAAGGACGGTGGCATTGTGGCTTTGCTTGCAGACCAAAGTGCTACGAAAGATAAGGATATTTTCGTGGAATTCTTCGGGAGAAAAGCAGCAACATTCGACTCGCCTGCGCACTTCGCTTTGAAGTATGATGTGCCAATTATTCTCGGCTTTGCTCGAAGAGAGGATTATTACTACAAAGTGCGTCTTGTCGAGATTGATCATAGCGATTTAAATTTTAGTCCCGAAGGCAAGATTCGCCTTACCGAAAGATATGTCCAACTACTCGAAGACGCCATACGCCAGCAACCAGAACTTTGGCTTTGGACGCATCGCCGCTGGAAACACAATCCCACAAATTGACACTTCGGAAGTGAAATTAACTCTGAGCAAGAATTTTGCGTAAAATTAACTTTCGTCAAAGATATTGTAAAAGAAGAAAAAAAATGTTTAAATTGTATTTTTACCCGAGCAACTGGAAGTGCCAATTTTGAAAGGACTAATAGTTTTAATATCATTTGTAATTATAGCTCGAATTGAAATTTTCGCCCAATGTGGTTGCTCCTCTGGGCAACAATTCTTGCCTCCTATGCACTGGCTTGGTACTGCCGAAATCTTGACAACCGCTAAGAAACGGTTAAGTTTCGATTTAATATACAAATATGGAAATGGAAATAAAACTTATAGTGGAACACAGCAAGTCTCAAATCTCGTTGATTATGATTTTCACCTTTTTGATTTTTTCTTAAACTACGGTGTAACAAATTATTTATCTTTGGACTTGATTTTGAATTATAATTTTAAAAAATTGGATGAATACGGATTTACACGCAAGGGGTATGGCTTTTCAAATCTCTCGGCTGGGATTAGATATAATTTGTACGAAACGGAAAACTCCGATTTAGTCGTCAACGCTGGGCTTGGGCTTCGCGCTCCTTTAATGAAATTAAAGCCTATAGAGCAATATCCTCTTGTTACCCAACCAACAAATGGTTCCTTTGGCGCTTATGCCTTTGGTTTAATTCAGTACTCGCTTTTTAAAAAATTATTGAACTTGCTCTTGTTCTCTCGCTTCGATTACAATTTTCATAGCTCAATAAATTACCACTTTGGTAGTGCAAGTACAACTTCTGTGTTTGCCTCTTACAGATTTAGCAAAGCTCTTGTATCTATGGTCGAATTTCGTTATTCTTTCTTAGCTCGGGATAAATATAAAGACACGCTATTCCCAAATTCTGGAGCAAATCTGCTGTATATGGTCCCCAGATTTACCTATAGGATGGATAACATCAGCGTTTCGCCATTTCTGGAGTTGCCTGTCTATCAAAATTTCAAAGGGGAGCAAATCGGTACACGATTTTCCCTTGGCGTAAATTTTAATTATACTTTAAATTTATCTAAAAGGAAGTTTTAGTCTTATTTAAGAGGTTTTTATGAATAAGTTTATCATTGCAATTTTTGCAACTGTGTGCTTGGTTCTCTGCTTTGGTGTATCTACGGCTCAGGAGGTGGGAACCGAAAGCACACAATCCTCGAAAGTCAAAAAGGCAAAATCTACCGATACTACGACCCTGAATTATGTCGTAAAGAAAATCAAAGAGGAGGGGAAAAGGAAGATTGAAGAGGCAAAGCAGATGGCAAAAGAAAAGATTGCGCAAGCCAAAGCAGAAACTAATCAAAGAATTGCTCTTGCGAAAGAGAGAGCCAAACTCGAGATTGAAAAGACAAAATTAAAAATTCGCAAAGAGCTCGAGCAAGAAATCGAGAAAGAAAAGAAAGCACTCGAAATGATAATTCAAGAAGCGAATACAGAGGTGAGAAAGGTCGAACAAGAGGTATTAAAAGAACTCCAAGAAAAAATTGCAACTCAAAAGCCAAAAGCTAAATCCAAAAAGAAAACAATGAAAAATTGACCCTACTCATGCAATGAAAAACTTCCTACACCGATGCTTAAATCATTTCAGGAGCGAATTTCACGTAACCAAGCAGGAGGTAATATTCATACTTTTACTTTTCGCTGGATTATTTGTTGGTTCGTTTCACAAATTTCTTGATATCGACACAAAGCAGTTAGAAACATCTAAATACGTTGCCGGGCTTTTGGATAGCCTTGCCGAAGAAGAAGCAAAAACTTTCGTCGGTACGGATATTTACGGAAATCCCGTCGACACTCTCGGTGTGCCTCGTCCCCGAGCTACTAAATTTAAACTCACTGACGCTGATACCGCATTTAAAATTAACCTCAACACTGCCTCGAGAGTAGAGTTGATGAAATTACCTGGTATAGGCGAGAGAACAGCGCAAATGATTGTAGATTTTCGAAAGCAACAGAGAATACGCCGGAAGGAGGATTTACTTAAAATTAAAGGAATAGGTAAAAAGAAATTGGAGCGTATTGAAAAGTTTATAACTTTTTAATTTGCAATTTTGTTTAGGAGAAATCGATGAAATACACAATTTTCAATTCCATTCATAAGGCTCTTGGTGCAAAAATGGTTGAATTCGCTGGTTTTGAGATGCCAATCCAATATTCCAAGGGTATTATTTATGAGCATCTCTCGGTCCGAAAAAATGTTGGGGTTTTCGATGTATCCCATATGGGTGAGTTTGAAATAAGTGGACCCGATGCGTTGAATTTCGTCCAGAAAGTCACCACCAACGATGCCAGCAAGCTCTACTCGGGAAAAGTTCAATATTCAGCGATGTGTTATACGCACGGCGGAATTGTGGATGATTTGCTGGTATATTGCTTGGATGAAAATCGCTTTATGTTCGTTGTCAACGCTGCCAATATTGAAAAGGATTACAACTGGTGTCTCGAGAATACCAAGAATTTCAACGTGGAGGTAAAAAACATCAGCGATGATATCAACCTGCTTGCTGTTCAAGGACCGAATTCATTGAAAACATTACAACAACTGACACAAACAAACTTGGAGGAGCTGAAGTACTACACCTTTGCGTATGGCAAGCTTGCTGATGTAGACATGATAATTTCCCGTACGGGCTATACTGGCGAACTTGGTTTCGAGCTTTATTTTCGTGGTGATTTCAACACAGCAAAGAAAATATGGGATGCAATCTTCGACGCTGGGAAGGAATTTGAAATCGAGCCAGTTGGCTTGGGATGCCGAGACACACTGCGGCT
>JBKBVP010000066.1:0-7050 GCA_046289495.1 Candidatus Kapaibacteriota bacterium
ATATACAAAATTATTTTCTTAAATAGCAAAATTACAAGGGGTTACTTATATACTCAATTAAAAAAGAATTAAAAAAAAATCATAAAACTGCGAATTAGCAGGAATGAAATATGAAACAACCTAATGAGGTAATAATTAAATGGAAACTAAACTTAAAGATATTTATATGTTATATATAAAATAACGTTAAATCATTTGAGTAAATTAGGAAATAAATTCCATCAACTCTTCAACATTCCTTTTACTTCCAATATACAAAGGTGTCTTCTGATGCAATGAGTAAGGTAAAATATCTAAAATGTTTGTTTTACCATCGGTAGCCATACCACCAGCTTGTTCAATGACAAATGAAAGAGGATTTCCTTCATAAACCAGCCTGAGCTTTCCATTGGGATTCGATTTATCAGAAGGGTACATGAAAATTCCTCCATAAATTAAAACACGATGAACATCGGCCACTGCAGTGCCGACGTACCTCAAACTATATGGTCTTTTTTTATCAACTGATGGGGTTTTGATGTGATCAATGTACTTTTGAAATTTTTCATCCCATTTGTAGTAATAACCTTCGTTAATAGAATACTGATTATTCCATTCGGGAATTTTAATGTTACGTTTAGTTAAAAGAAATTCACCAATTGTGGGGTCGTATGTAAATAAATTAACACCATGCCCTGTAGTGTAAACAAGCACGGTACTACTTCCAAAAAGTACATACCCGGCAGCAACCAAATTTCTTCCAGGTTGTAGGATATCCTCGACTGTTCCATCCGTACGAAGCTTTGGGTCTAATCTCTTGTAAAAGCCAAAAATAGTACCGAGTGTGATATTAACATCGATATTCGAGGAGCCATCCAATGGGTCGAAAACCAGAACATATTTGCCCTTTGGGTATTGTTCGGGTATTCTCATCAACCCTTGTGATTCTTCGGAGGCCATGACACACAAATTTCCGTTGTGGTCCATAGCACGATAGATAACTTCAAAGGCGAATTGGTCTAACTTCCGTACTGCCTCACCATGCACGTTAATATTCTCTGTCAAACCAAGAATATCAGTTAAACCAGCACGACGGATTTCTCTTTCGATTAACCGAATAGCGAATGTGAAATCGTGAAGAAGAAAAGTAAATTCCCCAGTTGCTTCGGGGTGAAATTCTTGTTCTTCATTGATATGTCGGTCAATAGTAATTAACTTTGAAGTTGATGTTGCAGACATTTGAAAAACCTCATCTATGAATTATCCTTGATCATTACCAAAAGCATTTTAAAATTTGTCAAAGCTTTTACAGAATGTGGATGGGTTTTAGGAATAATAATCATTTCACCAGCATTAAGTTTATATTCATTTTTATCAATAACCACTATACCTATTCCTTCGAAGCAATACAAGAAGGCATCGTATGGAGAGACATGCTCACTTATTTCTTGACCTTCCCAAAAAGCAAAAATCGTAATATTTCCAGATTTGTTTTTGATTAAAACCTTGCTAACAATAGAATCTATTTGAAATTCAATTAGCTGTTGCAAATTTAATGATTTGGAAAATAACTCATCCATTGTCAATCCTCCAAGGTTTCCTTAATTTTGTCTAAAAGCTTCCTATTAAAGTCAATTTGACGTTCCAAAAAAGAAATTTTTTCTAAAAGTTTTTTTCGATGTTCTTTAATCCACACTGGGTTTTTCAAACTCTTTTCATAGATAAATGGCTCTTGAAGTATCATTCTATCAAGTACCCTTCTTTCAATTCCAATCATTAATTTAATTTCTCTAAGTTCCTCCTCCAACTTTCTCGCGACATCATCATTGTCATCTAAATTAGTAAAATTTTCACACAAAATTTTATAAAAAACTCGTATTTTAGAGAAATTCTTCTCTTTGTAGGCATCTTGAATCGGTACCCAAAATTTTTTGAAATGCTCTGTTTCGCCAGATAAATCTGGATGTAATAGTTTTACAAGCTTCCTATACATTGAATTAAAATCAATTTTGTGATTATCATCCACAGCAGTTTCGGTTTTTCCAAAAGAATTTGTACTATCTGAATTATGGCTGATCTTGCTTGTATTAAAGCTTTGGTCGATAGCTTTTTCAACAGATTTTTCCACAAACTCACATACATCTCGAGTAATCTTCATTCCGCGATTAATTTTTACAAAGAGTAATTCAATTTTTCTCTCAATTTTGTTGCATAATTCAACCTTTTGTTCAATTTCGTTTTCTAAATCGCCAAAAATTTTTTCGTACTCAAATTCTATCTTTGGTTGTAATTCGTAACGCAGGTAATACCATCTTTCAACAAGTTCTAAAAGTATTTTTTTTTGCTCTTCAATTTGTTCTCGAAGATGTCTAATTCGATGATTTAAAATTATGTTTTCCTCTGCCAGCATATTCAAATTTACTCAATTTTCCAAATCAAGAAATAGATGCATTCACTTTGATATTCTTGGCTACATACATTTCAATCAGAGCAATTATTATCGCAAGGATTAGAAATAATTTCCACAACTCCGTGCCAGCAAAATCACGAAATTCGGAAAGCTTTACATTCTTTGTTTCATCTACATAATGGATTTTGACACTTTTATGTAATAAACTTTTAAAATACTCTTCTATAACTTTAGCATCTGCTAAATCAAGCATTGATTCTCTACTGTCTATGTTCACAGATATTGAGCCAATTGGTTTATCATTTCCATCCTTTAATACATACGTGCCCAAAATGTATAAATTACTCACTTCTAAAAGATTTCCAGACGGTAACTGAATAGCCTGCAAAGAGTTGACATTGGACAAGGGATCTTCAATACGATACACATTCGAAGAGAACATTTTCGGTAAAACAATGTTCAATGGTTCACCACACACAAGATTGTAATTGTTTTCACTTGTCCCACTAAGATACAAGACCGATCGATAAAGAATCACAGGGAATATGGAGCTTAACGGAAAGTTTCCCCATTGTAAATTAGGGGCAACACCACAAAAGAGAATTTTCGAACCACCAATGTTAAATTCTGTTAGAAACTGACCAGCATTAGTCTGGATTATCGAAACTCCAGCATTGGTTGATATCAAGTTTTTCAATTTTGGTGGGTCGGGTATTAAGTCTATCGACTCGCTTCCTGGAACGAACACCCCAGCAAAGAGAGGATGGTTTTTGTCGATAAAAGTAAAAGTTGGTGAGTTATCCAAAGGAAAAGATTTAAATTCAAAACTTTGAGAAACTCCCAAGAGTTGAAATGCTTTATTTAAAACATCTGTTCCACCATTTGAAGGTGGAAAAATTAAAATTCCTTTTCCAAACGATGTAAATTCCTTTAAGTTCAACAGACTTTCATCATCAGAGGGTAAATCTTCCAACACGATTGTCGATAGGTCTTTTAGATTACTCGTTGCCACCTGTGATGGTTTAAGCGATTGCAAACTAAACTTTTCTCCCTCGAAATTTTTAAAAAAAGAGTGAATATACCCATTGTCATTTTCTTCAACAAGACCAATTTTGAATACGTTAGGGACAATAAAGGAAGACCAACGCTTGTTGTCATATTCAAATGCATCGCTTTCGATTTCGAACAAACAGCGAGCAATGCCGCTAGATTTGACAGTACCACCTATTACAACTTTTTGTTTGCCTTTAGCTGAAATGTTAAAAAGTCTTTGAGCAGTTCGTTCTCCATTTATAAAAAGAGTAAGCACTAAAATGTCTACAGGGAGATTGGAAGAGTTAGAGAGATATACTTCGAAATCAGCATTTTTACCCAACTCAAATATTTTAGTAATAGGAGCGATGGAGTCGATAGAAATATTATTGATTGAAATTGATGACTTGGCTCCAACGTGAATTAAATTAACAGCAGTTCGGTTGTCGAAAAGTTTCATAGAATCTTTTGCGGGAAGAAGTGATGATTTTTGAAAGTCGGATACAATGAAAACTTCGCGTGAAAAGTTTTTTGAATTGTCGAGAATTTTCTGGGCGATGCGAAGAGAATTTTCAAATGATGAAATGGAGGTTGAGATATTTGTCCTAGAGATTTCCTGTTTGAGTTCTTCATAATCTTTCGTAAGCATGGGAATCTTTGTGTTCCCAGTTGTCAGAATCAATGCTACTTCATCCCCATCTGTGAAATTATCCAAAAGATTTGAAATAATCCTTTTTGCTTGACGATACCTATTGCCATTTTCGTCAGAAATATCCATAGAGATAGAATTATCCATGATTATGACAGCAGATACGTTTGAATAATTTCTTAAAAGTGGGAAATTGCTTCTTACAACAGGACGGGCAAACGAGAGACTTAAAAATACTATTATCAACGTCCGCAACACCAAGAGTAGCCACTGTTTAATTTTAATCTTTTTTATTTGGGTTTTCTGGAGTTCCTTTAAAAAACGAAGAGATGAGAAATCCACGATTTTGTTTTTTCTTAAAATTAGCAAATGAATCACAATTGGAATAGCAGCAAGAACCAACCCCAAAAGGTAAAATGGATTAAGAAAATGCATAATCAACAAATTTTAAAGAAATGGAAACGAAAAAGCAAGTAAAAAATTTAGAATTAGTCTTCTTTGAAAAAGAATTCACTTAAGTCATCGAATCGGATGTTAACAACAATCCACCCAAGTTTAGGGGATTTATAAAAAGTTAAAACCCAGCGCATTGGAAAATCTGTATGATAAGTCAAATATCGAACACGAATGAAGGATTCGGTTACAATTTCAGTGTTGATTGGTTCGAATGAACGAATCTGACCATACAAACTTATAGCCCTTTTTAATTCAGAAATTAGCCTTTGAATTTCATCGGTTTTCTTTTTTAAAGGGCTATTTCCAATAAGCTCGTCGAATGCCTTTTCTATTTTATTGTCAATGATTTTATTAAAAAAATTTTCACTAATATCAAGTACCTCTTGAGGTACCCCTAAAATTGACAATTTTTTGCTTTTACTTTCTGTTTCAGCTGGGGAAAGCTTTCCCTCTTGAGAAAAACTTAAACAATACGTAGAAATAAATAAAAGAATTAAAATTAATGCCATTTTCATACTAAAATTGCAAGTTTTAAAAAAGTAAATTAACAAAAGCTAACTTCTTTTCCAAATTATTTCTTCAACCCCTTTAAGAGAATTGAGATATCGAGCAAAGACAAAGAGAAAATCGGACAAACGATTCAAAAAAATTAGAACATAAGGGTTGATTGACTCAGACCTAGACAATTCGACAATCCTTCGTTCAGCACGGCGACAAACAGTCCGTGCTATATGCACAAACCCTGATTCGAAACATCCTCCTGGGATTATAAAATTTTTTAATTCGGGGAGTTTCGCACTAAGCTCATCTATTTTTTTTTCGATTACTTCCACTTCTAAATTGCAGATTTTTTTTATACCTTTGGGTAGATTATCCTCTTTGGATATTGCCAACTCGCTTCCCATTGAAAACAGCTTTTCAGAAATCCAAAGAAAAAATTCCTTTTCCTCTTTTGGAATATCAAATGCACATATAGAGCCAACATAAGAATTTAACTCATCAATGGTGCCATAGACCTCGACTCTAAGATCACTCTTCATTACTCTTGTCCCATCGAATAGACTTGTTTCACCTTTATCACCGGTTTTGGTATAAATTTTCATTTTTTCTCCTTTGAATTTTTTATTTTGTAAATTTTTAAACAATCAAAATACAAATTTGGAATTAAAAACAATTAAAATTTTATTTATCGGTGATATTTTTGGCAAATCAGGGCTAAATGCTATTGCAAATTACCTTCCGATTTTTTTTGAAAATTATAACCCTGATTTTGTGATTGGTAACGCAGAAAATGCTACCAACGGTAAAGGACTTGACGAAGAAGTGATGGAAAATTTATTTTTGAGTGGATTTGATGTTCTGACCACGGGTAACCATATTTGGGACAACTGGAAATCGCGTCCTATTTTAGCAAAGGACCATCGCGTACTTAGACCCATGAATTATCCGAGTGGGAATCCTGGTTTTGGATATTATGTTTACCCAGTAAAAAACACTAACTGTCTTGTCGGAATTATTAATCTTCAAGGAAGGACATTTATGAATACTATCGATTGTCCTTTTCGTGCTGCAGAAAGAGCAATTAACGACATAAGGACAAAAACAAATGTCATAATTATCGATTTTCACGCCGAAGCAACCGCTGAAAAAACTTCTTTAGCTCACTACTTGGATGGTAAGGTCAGTGCTATAATTGGCACCCACACACACGTTCAAACATCGGATGATAGGATACTGCCGAATGGAACTGCCTTTATTACAGATGTTGGGATGACTGGTCCCTACAATTCTGTTGTAGGCTTAAAAACAGACATTGCTGTTAAAAGGTTCCTTCTGCAAACTCCTTTTAAATTTGAACAAGCAATCGGGGACGAACACATCTCGGGCGTCTATTTAGAAATAAACTTTGAGGATGGAAAATGCCATTCTATACAAAGATTTTTTTATCCAGAATTTAATAAGGTAAGAGAATGATTAAAAAGAGCTTAAGCTTAGGAATTGTTGGGGCTACGGGCTTAGTGGGACGAACTTTTTTAAAGGTTTTGGAAGAAAAATCCATCCCAATCGAAGAAATCGAATTGTTTGCAACTAAAAAGACTGCTGGAACAAAATTAACATATAAAAACATTCAATTGGAAGTCCAAGATATTGAAAAAGCTGACTTTGACAAGTACGATGTATTATTATTCTCTGCGGGGAAAGAAGCAAGTCAGAAATATGTTCCAATAGCCGTAAAAACAGGCTGTCTTGTGATCGACAATGGCAGTTTCTGGAGAATGCATCCAGAGGTACCACTTGTAGTTCCAGAAGTAAATTTTCAGGATTCATTAAATCATAAGGGAATTATTGCTAACCCAAATTGTTCCACTATCCAGCTTGTAGTCGCACTAAAACCAATATCCGATAGATTTGGCTTGAGGAAGGTGGAAATATCAACATACCAAGCCATTAGTGGAGCTGGACAAAAAGGCATTGATAAATTATTTCAAGAAATTAAAACTGGTCGGGTCGTAGAAACATTATC
>JBKBVP010000067.1:0-4184 GCA_046289495.1 Candidatus Kapaibacteriota bacterium
GCCCTTCTTCACCTTCTTTTTGCATTTTTTGAATTTCGGGAATGACTATTCCAGCAAGTTGCATAATTATAGATGCCGTGATATAGGGCATAACCCCAAGAGCAAATATGGCTGCATTGGAGAAAGCACCTCCTACGAAGAAATCAAAGAGACCGAACAAATCTTGCGCAGCTCCTTTGTTGAATGCAGTGAGAACTTCGAAATCCACCCCAGGTAGAGTAATGTGTGCTCCGATTCTTGCAACTATTATCGCAAAAAGAGTAAAAAGGAGCCTTTGTTTTAATTCTTCAATTTTCCAAATATTTTTAAAAGTTTCAACAAGTTTACTCATAAATTGCCACCTTACCTCCTACAGATTCGATTTTTTCTTTTGCAGATTTAGAAAACTTATGTGCAACGATGGTCAATGGCTTGGAAATCCGACCATCCCCAAGTATTTTTATCGGTTGGTCTTTCTTGCTCACCAAACCGATGGTATACATAAGCTCTGGGTTCAACTCATCAATGGTTATTTTGCCTCTATCGATGAAATCTTGAATTTTTTCCAAATTAACAATCTGGTATTCTACTCGAAATCTATTGTTAAACCCAAATTTTGGCACTCTTCGGACCAAGGGCATTTGCCCACCTTCAAAGGCAAGTTTGCGTCGGTACCCACTTCTGGACTGGTGACCCTTGGTGCCACGAGTAGCGCTACCTCCGTGGCCGGAACCAGCTCCTCGTCCAATTCTTTTTTCTTTACTTGTAGAGCCAGCAGCAGGTTTTAAATTCCCTATATGTTTCATATTGTTCACCTAATTTTATCCTTCAACTTCTTCTACTTTGACCAAATGCTTTACAACTTGTATCATACCTCGAATTTGTGGATTATCGGGTAGAATATTAAAGTAATTCGGCCGACCCAAGCCCAGGGCTTCGATTGTTCGTTTTTGTTTTTTATTCGTCTTAATTATGCTTCGAACCTGTGTGACTTTAATCTTTTTCATAACAAACCCAAAATTATCCATAAAGAACTTTTTGTGGGGTAATACCTCGTCGGGAGGCAACCTGGCCAATATCTTCCATCATCATCAATGCTTTGAGTGTTGCTTTAGTGGTGTTGTGTGGATTGGAAGAGCCCAAACTTTTGGTTAACACATCTTTAACTCCAGCTAATTCCAATACAGCACGGATGCCACCAGCAGCGATGACCCCAGTTCCCGTAGATGCTGGTCTGATGAGCACTTTCGCAGCGCCAAATTTGCTAATGACCTCGTGTGGTACGGTATTATTGTGTAGGCTTACTTTTACAATATTTTTCTTAGCAGCCTCGGTCGCTTTGTTTACAGCATCAATTACCTCCGCTGCTTTTCCCATACCAACTCCGACGTGCCCATTGTAATCACCGACAACTACAATGGCAGTAAATCCAAATCGACGACCGCCTTTTACAACCTTTGCCGTTCTTCCTACGTACACAAGCTTTTCTTTTAATTCCAATTCTGATGCTTTAATCTTCGCCATATGTCATTACCATAATAATTCCTAAAATTTTAAACCACCTTCTCTTGCTCCCTCGGCGAGAGCTTTCACTCTACCGTGGAAAAGGTAACCATTTCTATCGAAGGCAACCCTTACTAAACCCTGCGATAGTGCCTTTTGGGCTAACACCTGGCCAACTATCTTTGCTTGTTCAGTCTTTTTCATCCCATCTTTGAACTGAGTGCGAACATCTTTATCAAGCGTAGAGCAAGCTACAAGTGTATGCCCAATCTCATCATTAATAATCTGACAATAAATATGTTTGAGACTACGATAGACTGTCAGTCTTGGTTGCTCGGCTGTTCCGAATACTTTCTTACGCACTCGCAATTTCCTTCGTCGTCTCCTGATTTTCTTTAATTCCAGTCTATTCATTTGGTATCCATTTCTATTTGTTAAACTTAATCATTATTTTGTTCCAGCTTTGCCAGCTTTACGACGGATGTATTGACCTTGGTAGAAAATACCTTTGCCCTTGTAAGGTTCTACTGGTCGGAGCTTTTTAATTTTTGCTGCTACTTCTCCCACTGCTTGTCGGTCTATACCCTTGACAATTATAGTGTTTGGATTTGGTGATTCAATTGAAACCCCCTCCGGGGGAATAAATAGTATCGGATGGGAATACCCGAGAGTGAGCAGTAAATTTTTTTCTTTCATCTCAGCTTTGTAACCAATTCCACTAATTAGCAAGGTCCGCTCGAAACCTTGTGTTACACCGACAATCATATTATTCACATATGCTCGGGTCAATCCATGAAGAGCTCGAGTCTTTTTTTCGTCATTGGTTCTTTCAAAAGTTAATACATTTCTATCAAACTTAAATGTAATATTTTCCGGCAAGCCAAAGGTTAACACACCTTTTGGTCCCCTAACAATAATTTTACCATCCTCAAATTCCACCTTAACATTGTCGGGGATTTGTATCGGTTTCCTTCCTATTCTCGACACTTTTCTCTCTCCTAATTATTTACCAAACTGTGAAAAGCAATTCTCCGCCAATATTTAGTTTCCGAGCCATTTTATCTGTCATAATCCCACGAGAAGTAGAGAGAACCGCAATACCAAGTCCATTTTTAACTCGTGGTATTTCTTTTGCTCCGAGGTAGATTCTTCGTCCAGGCTTGCTGATTCTTTTGAGTTCTCTGATAACGGGTTGCCTATTATAATACTTCAATTTGATTTTAATTGTTCCTTGTACGTTGGTATCCAACTTAACGAAATCATCGATGTATCCCTGTTCCTTGAGTATTTGGCAAATTGCCCACTTCATCTTTGAGTATGGCACTTCTACCTCTTTGTGCCGAGCAGCACCAGCATTTCTGATTCTTGTTAACATATCTGATATAACATCACTTACTGGCATAATTCTTTATTCCTTTAATTCTACCAACTTGCTTTTCTTAATCCGGGAATTTTTCCTTCTAATGCCATTTGGCGAAGAACATTTCTACAAAGCATAAACTTTCGATACACTCCACGTCCTCTACCGGTTACTCCGCATCGATTCCGCACGCGAACTGGAGAACTATTCTTGGGTAATTTTTGCAAGCCAAGGTAATCTCCGGCTTCCTTTAATGCCTCTCGTCTTTGTTTGTATTTCTCTACAAGCTTGATTCTTTTAAGATTTCTTGCAATTACTGCTTTTGTTGCCATAATTATTCCTTCCTCTGGAATGGGAATCCAAATTCTGATAATAAAGCATACGATTCTTCATCGGACTTAGAACGTATTACAAAAGTAATGTCCAATCCTGAAATCCGAGAAACTTTATCCACATCAATTTCTGGGAAGATAATCTGCTCTTTAATTCCCAGAGAATAATTGCCCCTGCCATCAAAGCTCTTATCTGAGAAACCACGAAAGTCTCTTATTCTCGGGGCAGCAATATTGATAAACCTATCCAAAAATTCATACATTCGCTGTCTTCGAAGAGTTACAAAGCAACCTATCGGCACACCAGAACGCAATTTGAAATTCGATATCGATTTTTTCGCTCGGGCTATCACTGGTCTTTGCCCTGCAATCAGTTCCAGTTCGTTGATAGCATTCAACAAAAGTCTTTGGTCTTGGGTTGCTCCGCCTACTCCCATATTCAAAACAATCTTTTCAAGCCGTGGCACCTGCATCTTTGATTTATATCCAAACTTTTTCATTAAGTTGGGCACAATCGTATTCTTATAGTATTCATACAACCTTGGGACTGGGATTTCTTTATCCTTTACATCTTCGAGTCGCTTTCCTTCGGGTTTAAACTCCACCTTCTTTGATAATGCCGTTTGGACTTGGGGTTTCTTTTTTGTTGTAGCTTTTGCCATTTTAAACTAACCTCATTTATTACAAATCCTTACCGTTTTTCTTGGAGTATCGAACTTTTACTATTTTCCCATCTTTTTCCTCAAAACGAATACCAATTCGCGTAGGGTTTTTATCCGAATCCAATATCATCACATTGGAATAATGTATAGGCATTTCTTTACTAATGATACCGCCTTTGGGATTTTGCTGAGTTGGCCGAGTATGTTTCTTACGCACATTTACTCCCTCCACCAGCACACGCATCTTGTCGGGATATAATTCCAGTATTCTACCCACAGCTCCTTTATCGTTGCCTGCAATCACCTGCACTAAATCGCCTTTCTTGAGTTTTAGTTTCATAGTTTCAC
>JBKBVP010000067.1:4194-7029 GCA_046289495.1 Candidatus Kapaibacteriota bacterium
TGGACCAAAGACACGCGTTCCTCTTGGTTCTCCCTGATTGTTAAGTAAAACAGCAGCATTATCGTCGAATCTTACGTAGGAACCATCTTTACGCTTGATTTCTTTTTTCGTCCGCACAACGACAGCCCGACAAACTTCGCCCTTCTTTACCCCTGAATTTGGTAATGCTGCTTTTACAGAAACCACTATTACATCTCCAACAGTTGCGTACCTTTTCTCGTGCCCACCGAGGACACGAATGCACCTTATTCTTTTTGCCCCAGAATTATCCGCAACAACCAGATTTGTTTCTTCCTGTATCATATTCCACCTCTTCTACTTTGCTCTTTCAACAATTTCCTTCAACATCCACCTTTTTCTTCGGCTGAGCGGTCGCCATTCGATTATCCTTACCAAATCCCCTATGTTACACTCGTTGCGTTCATCGTGTGCCATAAACTTTTTGGAACGCCTAAAATATTTTTTGTAAAGTGGATGTTGAACATATCTCTCCACCAAAACAACAATTGTTTTATCTGCCTTGTTCGATACAACCTTCCCTTCAAGGATTCTCCTTCTGCCGGTTTTGGACTGCTTCGCAGTAGGTACCTCCCCTGGAGTCGATTCAAAATCATTCTCCTGAGTTGCTAAATTTGCAACATCATTTGTTCCTTGGTTCACTTCGTTTACTAAATTTTCATTATTATTTTCCATATTCCTTTGCCCTCTGCCGTTCAGCAATAATGGTTTTAATTCTTGCTATGTCTTTCCTCAATATTTTCAACGAGGCTGTATCTTGCAATTGACTCAATGAGTGTTGCACCCTCAGCCGAGCAAGCGTTTCGATGGACTCCTGAAGAATCCTCTGCAACTCTTCGTCTGTTAACTCTCGCAAATATCTAGCTAATCTTGGTTTCATCCTTCTATATCCACTCGTTGAACAAATTTAGTCTTGATAGGTAATTTCTGAGCAGCCAAGCGCAACGCCTCCGTAGCTCTTTCTTTGGACACACCACCTACTTCAAACATAACCTTCCCACGTTTCACAACTGCAACCCAGAACTCTGGTGAACCTTTTCCACTTCCCATTCGTGTCTCCAATGGTTTTTTAGTAACAGGTTTGTCTGGAAAAATTCTAATCCAGAGTTTACCTTCACGTTTAAGGTAGCGATTTATTGCAATACGAGCAGCTTCTATTTGACGGTTGGTTATCCAAGCACCTTCCAAGGCTTTCAAGCCATAGCTTCCAAAAGCAACAGTTGTACCACGATTGGCTATTCCACGAACTCTTCCTCTTTGTGTTTTTCGGTATTTAACTCTTTTTGGCAACAGCATATTTCACCTTTAAATAATTAACCTAATTGTGCTTTGCCGAGAATCTCGCCACGGCAAATCCAAACCTTTACACCTATGCTTCCGTAAATTGTTTGTGCAACTGCAAAACCGTAGTCAATATCTGCTCGCAATGTATGAAGCGGAATGCGTCCGTCCTTGTACTGTTCCGAACGAGCCATTTCAGCACCAGCAAGTCGACCAGAACATTGCACTTTTATTCCCACTGCACCCATCTTCATTGCATTACTTACAGCCATTTTCATTGCCCGACGGAATGACACGCGACCCTCGATCTGAGCTGCGATATTTTCGGCAACAAGAATTGCTTCCATTTCAGGTTTCTTCACTTCGGATATCAAAATTTTCACATCTTTGTTCGTTAGTCTACGGACCTCTTCTTCCAACTTTGTAATCTCTTGCCCGGAACGTCCTATGATCAAACCCGGACGCGAGGAATGTATTGTAATTCGAAGCAACTTCGTGGTCCGTTCTATTACTATTCGCGAAACTCCAGCACGACGCAATCGGCTTTTAATGTAGTTTCGCACTTTAATGTCTTCGTGCAATTTCTCTGCGAAATTCTGTTCATCAAACCAATTTGCATCCCAGCTTCTTATTATTCCTAACCTTAAACCAATTGGATTAGTTTTCTGTCCCAACTTTCTCCTCCTTCTTTACTTTAGTTTTAATCTCTTTCTTAGGTTGTATTGTCGATAATTCCTCTACAACTATAGTTATGTGTGCAGAGCGCTTTCTTAATCTATAGGCTCTACCCATTGGTGCTGGTAGAATTCGTTTCAGGGTAATACTTTGGTCGACATAGGCTCTTTTAACCAAAACATTACTGGGGTCTACACTTTTTCCATCCTTCAAATTCTCTAAGTTGGAAATAGCGGAGCGTAGGACGCGCTCGACTTCGATTGCGCCAGCCTTGGGTGTATATTTTAAAATCGACAATGCCTCGCTTGCTTTTTTTCCACGAATCAAATCGACTACAAGCCTAATTTTTCTTGGGGACATTCTCAAAAACCTTTTTATTGCTTTAGCTTCCATCTATCCTCCTTATTTCTTTTTAGCTGCAGCTGCTTTTTGTTCCTTGCGATGTCCAGCATGACCACGGTAAGTGCGTGTCGGGGCAAATTCGCCCAATCGGTGTCCGACCATATTTTCTGTTATGTAAACAGGGATAAATTTGTTTCCATTATGCACGGCAAAAGTGTGACCAACAAATTCAGGCACAATAGTAGAGGCACGAGACCAGGTTTTAATCACTTGTTTTTTACGAGCTTGGTTCAAAGCCTCGACTTTCTTCAAAAGTTTCCAATAAACATAAACACCTTTTTTAAGTGACCTTGCCATAATCTACACCTAATATTATCCTTTTCTTCGTCGAATGATATACTTATCCGATGGCTTATTTTTCTTTCTGGTTTTCAGGCCTTTTGCTAATTGCCCCCATGGTGAGCGCGGATGCTGACGACCACCACCAGATTTCGACCTTCCTTCGCCACCGCCATTTGG
>JBKBVP010000068.1:0-7004 GCA_046289495.1 Candidatus Kapaibacteriota bacterium
TTGCGAAAATGTCTGTCCTGTTGTTGCAACAAATCATAGTCCCGATGGTTTAAACCAAATGGTATACAATCGTTGCGTCGGTACAAGATACTGCTCCAACAACTGTCCATACAAAGTGCGAAGATTCAACTTTTACGATTTCAGAGATCATTTTGCAAATGGGTTTTTCTATCAAGATACATTGAAATTGTTAAATAATCCCGAAGTTACGGTTCGTTCTCGTGGAGTTATGGAGAAGTGTACATTTTGCATCCAAAGAATAACGGAAGCCCGACACAACGCACTGTCTGAAGGTCGAGAATTGAAGGGTAGCGAAGTAAAAACTGCATGTCAAGAAGCTTGTCCAGCAGAAGCTATAATCTTTGGTGATATGCACGACCCAAATTCAGAGGTATCTTACTGGCGAAACCACAAGTTAGGCTATCACGTTTTCGAGGAATTAAATATCAAGCCAAATGTTACATACATTGCTAAATTGAGGAACAAAAAAGAGGAGGGTGCATCGTGAACCAAATTGATTACTCAGTCGAGCCCGATGTTGTTTATGGAAGTCTTACTCAAAGGGACATAAACGAGGCTATATCAAAGCCACTGGAAACAAAGCCAACCAAGTTGTATTACTTGGCTTTGGGGATTTCTTCGACATTGCTTCTTATTGGTGCAATATCGCTTGCTCTTACTTTGTACAGTGGTGTTGGTCTTTGGGGCATCAATCAGCCAGTAGGCTGGGCTTTCGATATTGTAAACTTTGTTTTTTGGGTTGGTATTGGTCATGCTGGCACTTTGATTTCTGCAATTCTCTTTCTGTTTCGGCAAAGATGGAGAACTGGAATAGCTCGATTTGCCGAGGCAATGACAATCTTTGCGGTTATGACAGCTGGTCTGTTCCCTTTAATTCACACAGGTAGGCCCTGGCTCGATGGATACTTGTTTCCAGTTCCTAATCAACACCACTTATGGATAAATTTCACCTCCCCATTGATTTGGGACGTGTTCGCTGTCTCGACCTATCTTACGGTCTCTTTTGTTTTTTGGTACATAGGTCTTATTCCAGATTTAGCAACTCTGCGCGAGAGGGCAAATAGTAAAGTCAAAAAGGTAATCTATTCCATTCTTAGTTTGGGTTGGCGCCATTCGAACCGGCACTGGCATCATTATGAAATGATTTATTTGATTTTAGCTGGCTTTGCTACGCCCTTGGTTCTCTCTGTTCATACTATTGTTAGTTTCGACTTTGCTGTTTCGATATTACCAGGTTGGCACACAACAATTTTCCCTCCGTATTTTGTTGCTGGTGCTGTATTTTCTGGATTTGCGATGGTGCAAAATGTCTTAATTGTAGTTAGAAAGATATTTAACCTTCAAAACATAATTACATTGGATACCCTCGAAAAAATGAACAAAGTAATGTTGGCTACTGGTTTGATGGTTGGATATGCCTATGGTATGGAATTCTTTATTGCCTGGTATAGTGGTAATCCACTCGAAAGCTTTGTTTTTCTGAATCGTGCCTTTGGGAACTATGCTTGGGCTTATTGGATTATGGTCTCTTGCAATGTTTTATTTACCCAGCTGTTCTGGTTTAAGAAAATCCGAAGAAGCATTGTCCCAATGTTCATAATTGGTGTCCTCGTAAATGTTGGAATGTGGTTTGAAAGATTTGTGATCGTTGTTACAACTTTGTCTCGGGACTTTTTACCAACAAGTTGGGACTACTTCGTTCCAACGATTTACGACATTGGCATCCTTCTGGGAAGTTTTGGTTTGTTCTTCACGTTGGTGATACTTTTCATCAGGACATTGCCTGTGGTTTCAATAACAGAGGTTAAATCGGTCTTAAAAAAATCTCAACCGGTTCATCATTAAGAGGTGGAAATGGATGATAAAAATCTTTATGGCGTAGCTTGTTTGTTTAAAGACCCCGATAAATTATTACAACTTGTTAAGAAGATTAAAGAGCTTGGATTTAAAAATTGGGATGTTCATTCCGCTTACCCGCTACACGGAATTCCAAAAGCAATGAGTTTGAAATGGTCTCCTCTTGGTTACATTGCATTGATTCTGGGCTTAACTGGTGCTCTTTTTGGGCTGTTTCTTACTTGGTGGACCATGTCTGTCGACTATCCACTAATAATTGGTGGAAAGCCCTGGTTTTCTTTTCCTGCTTTTGTACCGGTATTGTTTGAATTGACTGTATTGCTTGCCTCGGTTGGGACAGCAGTTGTGATGCTGTTCATTATCTTCAAGTTACCAAATAATCGCCACCCTTTGAACGACACTGAATATATGCAAAAAGTTTCATCAGAGTACTATGGGTTGGTGATTGAAGCAAAGGACCCCAATTTCGATTACAATAAGGTAGTTTCAATTTTTAAAGAATTTGAACCATCTGAAATTCTCGACATAATATATCAAGAAGCAGAATTAAATTTTCGACCTAAAGTGTTCGATTGGAAGTTCATTTTGTTTTTGGTGATTGTATCTGCTGCGGCTAGTTCGTTTGCTTATTTCTACAACAACAAGGTTTTGTATTTGCCACCTTTCGATTTTATGTTGCAACAGTTCAAGTTGAAACCTCAGGAATCCTTTGCCTTCTTCTCAGATAATTCAGGAATGCGTAATCCAGTACCAGGAACAGTTGCCCGTGGGGAGATATTTTATCCGTTCAAAGGTAAACCTGAGGAAGCTGGAGCAAAGCTTGTTAACACACTTGAACCCACAGAAGAAAATCTAAAGTTAGGCCAAGCAAAGTTCAACACGTTCTGCAGCCCTTGTCACGGATGGCGAGGTGAAGGTGATAGCCGACTGAATGGTCAATTTCCAAACCCACCCAGCTTGCACACAGAAAAACTTCGAAATTGGCCCGATGGAAGAATCTACCACGTAATAGTTGAAGGACAGAACATAATGCCCTCGTATGCAAGGCAATTGAACGAAAAGGAACGCTGGGCAATTGTATTGTACATTCGTGCATTGCAACGCTCTTTAAATGCAAAACAGGAGGATCTTCAATGACAGAAAATACTGCTATTTCATATCAGAAAAAAGAAATACACGGTGGTGTATTACGCCTCGGTTTTGTTTTTTTGTTGTTAGGTGTTATAGGCTCTGCTATTGGATTTGTGGTAGAACCAGTAAGGACATCTTTCAATTTCGTTGTACTTTTAGCTTGGCTTGCAAGTATAGGGTCTGGGTCCTTATTCTTTATCGGGATTGAATATCTTAGCGGTGCTGTGTGGAGTGTGCCTTTTAGGCGCATAGCCGAAATCAACTCTGCTGTGATTTTTATTTTGCCCTTACTGATTGTACCAGTTTTGTTAAACATACATTCGGTCTTTCATTGGTCCCACTTGGAGGATGTGCTTAAAGATCAAATCCTTAAAGGCAAATCTCCATATTTAAATTTGAATTTTTTTGTTGTTAGGATTATTCTGATTCTTGCCCTTTGGTTTCTGTTCATTGGTCTTTTTTTAAAGAACTCTCGTAAGCAAGATTTCACTTACGAGCAATCACTAACCAAGAAGAACACAATCGTCTCTGCTGTTTTTATGCCAGTGTTTGCTATTACACTTACGATTTTTGCAATAGATTGGTTGATGAGTCTTGAACCTCATTGGTACTCCACAATTTTTGGGGTTTACTATTTTGCTGGAACCTTTCTGGCTGCACTTGGGCTTTTTGCCTTTGTTTCAATCAAATTAAACGAGAGCGGATACTTGGTGGAGGGTTTGGGTCCAGACCATTACTATAGTATGGGGGCATTGCTGTTCGCTTTCACAAATTTCTGGGCATACATCGCTTTTAGTCAGTTCATGCTCATTTGGTATGCTAATTTGCCTGAAGAAACCTTCTGGTATATCACTCGTGGCACTGGAAGTTGGTTGTATTTCTCAATAGGTATAATATTCGTTAAGTTCGTCGTTCCTTATGTTGTTTTGCTACCTCAACCTGCAAAAATGGACCCCAAAAGATTGAAATTCATCTCGCTTTGGATTTTATTTGCTCATTACTACGATTTGTTTTGGATTGTCATGCCTACATTCTCTAAAAACAGCTTTTTCTTTGGTTGGATTGAAATTACAACTATACTTATCGGAATCGGTTTCATAATTGTTATTTTTTATTTTTTTGCAAACAGAACTAATTTGATACCTATTGGGGACCCAAAACTCAAAAGAGCAATTGAATTCCATCTATAAAATTTTACAATAGTATTAATAAAAACTCGTAGATAGTTTTTAGTAGTTTTTAAAAAAAAATTAGTTAAAATTAAAATAAAAGAAAATCATGAGAAAACTTTTAGACTTTATTCACGATGAAATTGATTTCAAAGAAGTTTTCCGAAATCCAAGACGTTGGGTTGGTTATTCTTTTATTCTTATTTTTCTTGCCATATTTGCTGTTAGTCTATCTTTTCTCGACCAAATTGATAAACTTTACCGCAATGCAACTCCGTATGATGAGCCCGACCCGCAAAAACTGTTCAAAGATGTAGAACTTTCTTTGGGGAAAAAAATCGAGGGCGTTAAAATTGAAGAAATCAAATCCCCAACGAATGAAATGCTTGCTCGAGCAAGGGAAATTTATGCCACTACTTGCGCTTCTTGCCACGGTCCAAATGGAAATGGTGATGGAATTGCTGGTAAAGGTTTAAACCCGCCACCACGGGACTTTGCCTCGCTTACTGGATGGAAAAATGGCAGAGGAATTGTGCAAATATATAAAACGCTACAGGAAGGCATACCGGGAACTGCTATGGTCTCGTATGATTATCTTTCCCCCAAGGAGAAAATAGCACTCTTTTATGTGATTAATGGCTTTTCAAACAATGTTCCAGAGGTAACTGCTAAGGACATACAAGAATTGGACGATACTTATAAAGTTACACAAAATTTGGATATACCGCCGACGATACCAATTCCAACTGCCATATCAAAAATTTCAGGTGAAAACAAAAATTACACAGACAAAGTTTTAAAGATCTCGCTTCGTCTTAATGATGAACATTTAGAAAAGTATATCTTAAACAAGAGGGCTTTTGCAAATTTCATCTTACGTACATCTACTCTTCAGCAAAATCTTCTTGATATATTGCTGGAAAGCTTTCCGCTCAATGGTGTTTCCCCAAAGCTCATTTTAGCAAGTAAGCAGGAAAAGGAAAAATTTATCGAAAGATTAGCTTCATTGATTAAAATGGATTAATTTATGAGAACCAATTTTCTAATTCTTACGATTTTGTTACTAAGTAATTTAATATTAAAATCAAGTCGAGAACCCGAAGTTGGTATTGTTGAAAAATTAGGCAATAGACTTCCCCTTGAGGTTGAATTTATAAATGATAAGGGGCAAAAAGTTAAGCTTGGGGATTTAATATACAAACCAACTATCTTGATGTTTGTTTATTATCATTGTCCTGGAATTTGTAGCCCGCTTCTAACGGGTGTCGCCGAAGTAGTTGACAAGTCTGAACTAATCCCTGGAAAGGATTATCAGTTAATTACAATAAGTTTTGACCACAACGAAACTTATGATAAAGCTCAAAAATGGAAAAAAAATCATATCGGAGGTTTAGAAAAGCGTATCGATGAAAATGCTTGGGCTTTCCTTGTCGGCGATAGCCTTGCAGTAAGAAAGGTTACTGATGCCGTTGGTTTTTATTTTAAACCAGATGGTAAAGGCGACTTCATTCACAGTGCAGCTTTGTATGCAATCGCACCTGATGGTAAAATTGTGCGGTATTTATTTGGAACCCAATTTAACCCCTTTGATTTTAAAATGGCTGTGTTGGAGTCCGAACAAGGAATCCCATTGCCTACTGTAAATCGTTTGCTAAAATTTTGCTACTCGTACGATCCTGAGGGCAGAACTTATGTTTTTAGTTTTACACGGGTATTTGGCTCTATTATACTTTTAAGTCTTGCTGTTTTCTTGTCCTTTTTATTAATCAAAAGAAAAAAGGATAAAAAGGAGGTTGGAAATGAATCCTAATTCTTTATCGATGAACAACTACTTGACTTATAAATCAAAACCAGGAATATTGTCCTGGTTGCTTAGCACGGACCACAAGCGAATTGGATTGCTTTATCTCGTCTCTATGGTGGTGTTCTTCTGGGTAGCCGTAACATTAGGATTTCTGATGAAGCTGGAAATGTTAACACCAGGCAAAACCATCGTAGATGCACAAACTTATAATACATTTTTCACCCTCCACGGGATGATTATGATTTTTCTGTTTATCATACCAGGAATCCCCGCTGTATTTGGAAACTTTTTCCTGCCCATACAAATTGGAGCCCGAGACGTGGCTTTTCCCAGGTTAAACTTACTATCATGGTACTTGTACATCATCGGTGGTTTGTTTGCTATTGTTTCTCTTTTCTTGCAAGGTGGACCAATAGACACTGGTTGGACATTCTATGTACCTTATAGTATCCGAACAACAACAAATGTAATTCTCCCCTTGTTGGGTGCATTTATCCTTGGTTTTTCCTCCATTTTAACCGGAATTAATTTTATCACCACCGTGCATAGATTGCGAGCCCCGGGAATGACTTTCTTCCGTATGCCATTGTTCGTCTGGGCATTGTATGCCACGGCTTGGATACAAGTTGTTGCTACTCCGGTTGTCGGCATAACAATTGTAATGGTTGTTGTTGAGAGAGTCTTCCACGTTGGAATTTTCGACCCAGCTCTCGGGGGCGACCCCCTTCTTTTCCAGCATTTGTTTTGGATTTACTCCCACCCCGCAGTCTACATTATGATTCTTCCAGCCATGGGTGTTGTCTCTGAAATTATTCCCACTTTTGCTCGCAGAACCATTTTTGGCTATAAAGTAATTGCTTTCTCCTCTCTTTCAATTGCTTTGATTGGTTACTTTGTATGGGCACATCATATGTTTTCCTCCGGTATGAGCGACACCTCGAGAATGGTTTTCTCTCTTTTAACCTTTTTGGTTGCTGTACCAAGTGGGGTAAAGGTCTTTAATTGGGTCGCCACCTTGTATA
>JBKBVP010000069.1:0-2704 GCA_046289495.1 Candidatus Kapaibacteriota bacterium
AATTGTTTTCTATGCAAAGCAAGTGGATAAAATTAATGATTGCATTAGGAATCTTAGGAATAGTATTAATTGCTTATGTAGACAATGTTATCGAAATAAATAGACTATATAAAGAAAATCTAAATCTAAAGAACCAGCTCCAGGATATTAAAGAACGCAAAATCAAAATCTTAAAGAAAATTAATGATTCGGATTCGCCTGAAAGGATTTTCGATTACTCTCAAAAAAATCTTGGTATGAAATTGCCCGATAAGCCGTCGAAGAAGCTATGAATGAGCTTGGGGCTACCTTCCACAGAAGGCAGCCCCATTTTCAAATATTATGGGTTCCAGTATGTTTTGTCCCACCAAAGCTTTTCCGTAAAGATAAAGTCGGGATTTTGGAAATTAGGAGCAACAGCTTTAACATTTTGGAAGTTATACAAGCGCTCGGATTGTGGATATGGGAATCGCCTTGGTACTGTGTTCCCTTTAACGGGGGTCAAAGTTGGATATCCGGTTCGCCGCCAATCGGTGTAAACCTCTGGAGAAAAGAAGCACGCAATGTACTTCTGTGTTAATATGTCTTCCAAACTTAGATTGCTTTCACCAACATCAACGCTTGGCTGATTAAAGTAAGCTTGTGCATCGGGGTCTGCAACGCCGACTTTTTTCATTGATGCTAAGATTCCTTCTTTGTAAGCATTGTATGCAGCGTTTTTGTTACCTTTTGCCAATTGGATTTCAGCCTCGATAAATTTCGCTTCTACGTAAGTTATGAAAGGAACCGGTGAATTAATACTTGCATAAAATGGTCCTAACGGAGAATTTTCGGAGTATTGTCCATTGTCATCTTTCTTAGCAAAGAAAGGTCTTCGCGGGTCATTGAACTGATTCATCAATTCCATCAACTTTGGTCCCATATTCACATCACCTCTTTGAACATCGAACTGATATAGCGGATTAGCTTCGGTTTCTTTATCAGTAAATGAGAGCTGCATATCATCATCATTACTTGTAAAACCATTTTTCAAAGCTGCAAGGGCTTCGTCATATTTTTTCAGGTGCAAATAGTATCTTGATTTCAAAGTATATGCAGCTTTGATCCATTGAGCAACTTTACCACCATACATAAAATCATCTGCACCAGGTTTGAGAACACTTGTCGTACTTTTTAAATTTTCTATAGCCCTATCAAGCAATTCCAAAATAGAATTGTAAATCTGTTCTTGTGTATCATACTTTGGTGTTAGATTATTCGTACCCTTGAAGGCATCACTGTATGGAATATCTCCCATCAAATCTGTCCACATTCCCAAACTAAAAGCCATCAAAACCTGGGCTGCACCTTTGTAGTGTGGAGAATTAAGTTCATCGGCTTTATTAATCATAAAGTACAAATCCATCAATGGACCAGCATACATAGTGTTCCAAGCATTGTCGATGTCATCTTCTTTAAATGTATAATTATAAATACCTTGGTGCTGACGGTTCCAACCATACAGTTGTTGAGTAAAACAGCCAGCAAATCTTCCTACGTCTCCCCCAAGAACATAAGCAATTCCTACTTGCGTTGTAGGAAGAATAGTTTTAAATGGTACATCCGATGGACTAGTTGGGTCGACATTCAAATTCGGGTCGATCCAACTATTGCAGGAAAAAATTACAAAAGCAAATCCTATTATAATTAGCAATGACTTTATTTTCATATTTTACTCCTAATTGTTAAACCTGTTAGAAATCAACTGTAATAGTAAAGTTGTAACTTCGAACACCTGGCATATTGAAATAATCCAAGCCCTGAGCCCTGAAGGCTCCCATCAAGTTCGTCTCGGGGTCAACACCTTTGTATTTGGTGCTTAACCATAAATTTCGTCCAGTAAAGGTAAGCACGACATTTGAAAATGGTGTGTAACCTACAATAGATTTTGGAAGGGTGTAAGAAAGACTTAATTCGCGCAACCTAACCCAACTTGCATCCTCAACAAAATCTTCAGTATTGCTTCCGAAGAAACCATTTGCATTGCCAAATGCAAGCCATTGTTGGTCGATATTGACCTCGATATCATTCTTACCACTCGTTATCAACTTACCATTTTCATCGAAATGCCCTTTCACACCAGAGAAGACCTTTTTGTAATCTCTGTTTTCCGTTTCTATATGAGTACCAAAGTAGTATAGTGCACTCCTGGTGCCGTTCCAAATCTTACCACCTTGTCTGATGTCAATCAAGAAGGAAAGTGCAAGTCCTTTCCAGCTTACTGAATTTCTAAATCCAAGTAAGAAATCGGGATTGGCAGAGCCAAAATCTTTTTCGTTATTAACATCCAGAATTGGGAAACCATAATCCTTGCTATTTGGGTCGTCGTTTATAACAATTTCACCAGTTTGTGGGTCTCTTAGCCAACCAAAGCCAAAGATTGAACCATATGGTTTGCCAGCAACAATTCTTATAGAAGAGCCAGCAAAACCACCTAAGAAAATATTATCTATTCCCTCGTAAAGCTCATCAACCATATTCTTATTGGTTGAGAAATTCAAATTAATATCCCATCTCCAATCGGCTGTATTCAAAGGTGTTATGTTGAGAACAGCTTCGAAACCCTTGTTTGATATCTTCCCGGCATTGAAAACTGTTGCAAAATATCCAGTACTTCGAGCTATTGGTACACTGAATATTTGGTCTTTACTAACAGAATTGTAGTAGGTCAAATCTAATGAGAATA
>JBKBVP010000069.1:2714-6992 GCA_046289495.1 Candidatus Kapaibacteriota bacterium
TAAGCCAACTTCCCAAGATGTAGTTTTCTCTGGGCGAAGTTTGTCATTTCCAAGAACGTCGCCAGAAACAAAACCAACTTGATTATTGAATGGGAAAGAAACTCCATTTGTATAACCATCACTATAAGCAGCTTGGATAAATGGTGTTGTCGTTGCATACATTGGTGCATCTTTTCCGACGATAGCATAATTGAATCGAAGTTTACCAAAATTGAGAAAACTTTTTTCAAATACATCTTTTAATAGGCTGGTAAAGACAACACTAAAGCTGCCTTGTCCATACCAGAAAGAGTTGTTGTCTTTTGGCAAAGTCGTGGACATGTCATTTCTGATTGAACCATTGAAATATAGCCATTCTTGGTAGTCGAGTGTCAAATCACCGTAAAATCCTAATCGTCGCAACTTTCCACGCGACTCTCGAACTAATTGACTGGTTGTATTGGAAATATGATAGAAATCAGGAACAATTAAGCCATCCCCTTGAGTATATAATGAACCTCCGATTGATTGATACAAATTGTTTCCAAGCATCAACTTACCAACCAAGTCCTCTGTTAAGTTATAGTTAAAAGACAAAATTAAATCGGAGGTTAAATCATTACTATAAATTTCGTGGTTGAAAATTTGCCCAGCGGGAACAGTCCTAGAATTGATTGCAAATTCTTGCTTTCGGCTATCGAAATATATATCGGCACCAATTCTGTACATTAAATCAATATTTTGATTGAAGAAATAATTTAGCTGGATGTTACCAATAAACCTATCTACGTTGTCGAAGAACGGGTTTTTAACTACAGTCCAATAAGGATTATCGTAACCACCGCCACCACGATACGTCCTTTGTATACCATCTGGAAACATATAGGCATCTGGATGGTTGTAAGCTTCTTTGCCGTACCCATTCGAATTATCAAAGGTTATTGGGGTCCTTAACAAACCAAGCATAACACCAGAGGTGTTGCTACCCTGCTGAGCTCTTCTACCACCAGAATATGTGTAATTTATATTTCCAGCAGCCTTTAGCTTGGAAGAAATTCTCGCTTCGCCATTGAACCTAATTGTCTGACGATTAAAGCTTGTCAATGGAACAATACCCGAAGACTTTGAATTTGATAAAGATAAGTAGAAAGAGCCAAAGTCTGTGCCACCAGCCATTGAGAGATTTTGGGTATTAGTCATACCAGTGACAAAAAAATTTTTTAGATTATCATAAGGCTCTACTTTCTTGAATCTTGATGGATTATTAACACTATCTACAAAATATTTTCCGACTAAATTTCCATACTTGTTAAATTTATTGGTACTTTCCAAATCCCAATATAATGTATCGATATTTGCTCCCCAACTTCGAGGTTCATTGGTACCTGGTTGCACAAACTTCCCATTTAACCCCTGAGAGAACTTCATCTGCATTTCTGGAAACTTATTGACTTCTTCGAGGCTTGTTGTTGCAGAAAATGAGACATTTATCCTGTCGCTGACTATTGCACTACCCTTTTTAGTCGTGATTACTATAGCGCCGTTTGCCGCTCGTATACCATAAAGTGCAGTTGCAGCAGGTCCCTTTAGAACAGTTACAGATGCAATATCATCTGGATTTAAGTCGATAGCGCGATTAGAGTATGCAACACCAGCGAGAAGATTATTCGAGCCATTGTCTGGATTGCCGCTGTATACCATCGAGTTGTCAATTGGAATACCATCAACAATAAATAAGGGCTGGTTGCCCCCCAAGAATGAATTCTGACCACGAATCTGAATGTATGCAGAAGCACCTGGTACACCAGTAGAATTTGTGATTTGCACGCCTGCTACTTTTCCTGTTATAGAGTTAACTATATTCGTAACTTTTGCCTCTGAAACAATATTTCCTGTTACTTCTTCAAAGGCATAACCAATAGATTTCTTTTCCCGTTCCAAACCTATTGCAGTTACAACTACTTCTTCGGTGAGAAGCTTATCCTCTTCAAGAGCAACCGAAAAGTAATCTTTGTCACCAATGCTCACCTCTTTTGTCTTCATACCAACGCGTCGAAAAACAAGAGTTCTTGCATTAGGTGGAAGTCGAAGCGAAAAGGTACCATCAAGCTTAGTATACGTGCCCACAGCGGTACCTTTTACGATAACAGTTACGCCAGATAATGCATTGCCATTCTCATCAGTAACTTTGCCCGTTACAACTCTGTCCTGGGCAAAAGCAAATGATGAGGAAAGAAATAGTAGCAAAAAAAAGGAATAAATTAGTTTTTTCATACTCCCACAACCATTATTTAACAAAACAATTACAAACATTAAATATACGAAAAAGGAACACAGACGCTTAAGACATTGTAAATTTTACGCACAATCTAAAAAGGTTTGTCGCGAATATTAAAACCAAAGTTTTTAAAAGTGTTCATTGGCAACCCCAAAATCAAAATTCTGATGAATGGTATGAAAATAGGTAATTAAAGTTATAAAGCTAAACACAAAACTAGTTTTTAAAAATTTCTCTTCCATTTGTAAGTCAAATTACATATTTCAATTCAAATTTGCAAATTTTTTTAACAAATAATTAACTTTCGAAATTAATGCAACTAATACTTTCTTAGTATGCGAAATTCTGAATTTAAAATATCGAACGATATTTGTGATTTTTTGAAAATGTCTAAACCTAAAATCCCATCTAACTTGAAAAAGTAATCATTTGACAATCTTAAAGTATTTATATCATAGAAAGATACTTTAAAAGTATCGATGTAAACCTCAAAATATGGTACAACCCAGCTTGGACTAAACTTCCACCCACCCACTGAACCAATTTTTTTTGTCTGTTCATAAATCTTTTGAAAACTAACTTTTTGAAAAACATTCTCAGTTAAATAACTCCGCTCGGAACCAAGGTCCAATGCAAAGAGCATCTTCTTATTTTGAAACTTGCCAATTACAATTGGTACACCGTACCAAAAAAAATTTGGATTAA
The DNA here is from genome assembly GCA_046289495.1 of Candidatus Kapaibacteriota bacterium. Lineage (GTDB taxonomy): Bacteria > Bacteroidota > Ignavibacteria > Kapaibacteriales > UBA2268 > Naka2016. The sequence goes on from JBKBVP010000069.1 coordinate 5,677, forward strand.
GATTACTTTTCTTATTTGGCTTCTCTAAAATTATTGTGTTTTTATTATAATCTATAGTAACCTTGAAATTTTGCATGAATCTCCAACCGAGAATTCCGTAAATTTCTACGGGTACTTTCGACGCCCATAAATTTAGTTTTAAATTATAGTCGTCAACAATCAATGCCGGATGATTGACAATTTCAATGTTTCCAAAACTTAGCGTGGGTATATATGTGGGGATAACATCAACTTTGTAGTTTGTATAAGTAATAGCTTTGCTTTTCTCTTTTGTGATAATTGGCAAATTACAATCCTCTGCGGTTTTAGATGAAACTATAGAATAGTTTGAACCACTATCGAACCAAAAATTCCTAGTCTTTCCATTGATTTGAACTTGAATAATTATTGCTCCGTTTGGTGCAATTGTAAATGATAAACTGTCTATTCCTTTTTTGAAAAAAATCCTTTGAGTATCGATGGTGGAAAACATTTGAGCTAAAAGGAAAACACTATCTGGGTCGTAAAAATATAATTCCCTATTCGGTAACAACTCTTTCCATTTCGATTGAAATAAAAAAGAATAGGTAAGAAATTGTAAATATTCATACTTAAAAGTGTTATTATCATTTTGTGCAAGAATTGTTTTTACGTCCCTTTCCACCAAATGAAACTCATTTTGAAGAAGATATTGTACAACGTCTAAAAAGTCAAGTTCCTCATTTGTGAGTTCTTTGAATTTCAAGCTATCCAGCTCCAAGCATCTTACCTTCTCTAAGAAAGTCTCATTGTGAAGCAAGGGTCTAATGTTATTATTCTCTCTATTCTTTAAGGTTGAACAATATACAAGGAAAATGAAAGAAAATATTAATATTCCAAATTTTGAAAATACACACTTTTGCATTGCAGTGCTAAATTAAATAAAAATCTTGTATGGTGAAAGAAAGAGTTGAATTATGTGCGTCTTGTTTTGGAGAGGAAAGAAGTAGAGCTCTGAAGAAGAATTCCAGCAATAATCAAAAAAATACCCAAAAAAGTATAGAATGTAATAGTTTCATTCAATATTAAACCAATAAAAGCCAACGAAATTACTGGCGATAGATATATCAAATTATTGACCTGTGCTGGATTTACAGCCATTTTTAAAGCTTTATTCCATAGAATAAAAGTAACCCCCATCTCAAAAACACCAACATAAATAACTGGTAGTAAACCATAAATAGTGGGTATCTGCACGTTCCCACTAATGTAAAGATATATCCAGCCAAGAAGCGCTCCAAAAGCGAAGTTTAAGAATAAACGAATCTCATCGTCAATTTCAGACATTATATTGAGCA
>JBKBVP010000070.1:0-6933 GCA_046289495.1 Candidatus Kapaibacteriota bacterium
ATTTACATATTCGAAGAGGTTACCCTGGGCTAAATCTTCAATTCCCACATGTTCTTGGTGCTGATGTTGCTGGCGAAATTGTTGCAATAGGGAGTGATGTAAAGGACTTTGGTATTGGAGATAGGGTGGTGGCATATCCCATAATTCTCCCAAACTCATCAAATCCAAAATTCGAAGGTATGGAGCATCTGAATGATGGATGGAAATACTATGGTATGCACATTCGGGGTTCTTATGCTCAATTCGTTTCTGTGCCGGAAGAGAATTTATTTAAACTCTCTGATGAGGTAAATTTTTTAGAAGCTTGTACTCTACCAGTTGCTGGCCTTACAGCATACCATGCGGTGCTCACTGTTGGCGATGTAAAAGAAGGAGACGTGTTCTTTTTCTGGGGTGGGTCGAGTGGATTAGGTGCATTTGCAATTCAACTTGCAAAAATGAGAGGAGCAACTGTGATAACAACTGTTGGTACTAACGAAAAGAAACATAAAGTTGCCTCCCTTGGTGCCGACTTTGTTTACAATCGAAACGAGGATGAGGTAGTGAGTGAAGTATTAAGAATGTATCCCAATGGTGTTGATGTTGTTTTGGATTTTGTAGGAAGCGGAACTTTCGATAAATCTTTGACACTACTACGTAAAAATGGTAAGCTTTTGGTCTGTGGAATGTTAACTTCACCCGAAGTGACTCTAAATCTACAAAGGTTTTACATCCGTCATTTAAACTTAAGTGGTTTATATCTTGGGTCTAAGAAAGAATTTAGAGAATTAGTTGAGTTGTACAATCAAGGGAAAATAAACCCGACAATTGATAAAGTTTTTGAACTAAAACAAGCCAATTTTGCCCACGAATACATGGAATCGAACCAGCACGTAGGCAAAATTATATTAGCAATCAATTAACATATTAGCAAAAGATAACAATTAACGCTGTAAAGAGTTTTGTAGTAGAATGTTGAGTTCAACATTTCTCTACGTTATTCTTTATTTTTTCAAAATGGCACAAAATTTTCTTAAGTTACTAATTTGGATTGTGAGTTTATTTCGAGACTTGTTTTGTTGAATATTAGCCATTTTTATCAAATTTCATGATTGGGCAAACTGTTACCAAAACCGCCGCTATTATTGTTTCTGATGGAAATGTCAAGAATTTCTTAAGTAATACTTTTAACATACTAAAACAAAGTTTGTTTAAATGCGGAAAGCTAGATTTGTTGTTGTTTTATAAAGATGACCACGAGAAAGAACAATTAGATAATATATTCAAATACTTCAGTTTTGGCAATGTTTTAATGTCGGAACAAAGAGAATTTAAAGCTTTTTTAATGAAATATTTCAATGAAACAAACACTGAGCTAATCTTTTTTTACGTAGAGAGATTACATTTACGCCCGGATGCATTAGAACTGATGTCGACCTATCTTGATAATAATGAAAATGTTGATGGGGTTTTTTCTGATTTCATTCTATCCCTAAATCAAGATGTGGAATATGAAATAAATGAAGCAAACTATGCTACAAATTTCCCTTTTGAGATTTTCAAAATACCCACAAACTTCAGAATATTTCCATCAATTTTGGCTTTAAGAAAAAGTATTTTCATTGAATTTCTCAACCAGGTAGACCCCCAAAGAGCATTGAACTATCTGAATTATCAACAATATATACTTAACAAAAATTTTCAAATAGAAAAAATTGATACATTCTTAGGGAGCAAAAGGGTTGATATAGGACTGGAGGGATTCGATAGCTCCGACACAATGATTAAAAGTAAATGGATCTTCGATGCATTAACTAAGACTTATGGCAAAGATATTATCCGACCTATTACAGGTAAGGATTTAATCGCATTACCTTTCCATTTTTCAAATCCATATAATGATTCAGTAACAGTTGTTGTGTTTTCGGATCTTAACGAAAAACAATCATATTATAAACATACTATTGAAACCCTGAAATACCAAACGCATAAAAATCTTGAGATTTTAGAATGTGCCTTTAATAAGGAATTTGAAGTTCATTTACGAAACATTTTTTCGAGGATGGCTTCGGGCAAATATCTAATGTTCATCAATTCTGGCGATGAACTGTTTCCAAATTGCATAGAAGTCTTGGTAAAAATCTTAAAAGATAATCCAAACTATAGCTACGTATATGTCGACCACTTTTTATCAGACAATCAAAATTTAGTAAGAAATTTAGATTTTAGTTTTGAAAAGCTCAAAAGGTTTAATTTTGTACCTAATTGTTTACTTTTCCATAGAGCTCCTTTTATTTTAGACAACTACTTCGACGAGTATTTGCCGTTGGCTTATTCTTTATGGGAATTTCTGCTGAGGATAGGCAAAAAAAGGTATTATGGAACTCGTTGCAATCAACCTTTACTCAAAGTTTTCAAGAGAAAGGATATTTTGGAAAACAGGAATTCATATTCTGATGCAAAATATAAATCAATAATAGTCTTAAGACACAGAGACTTGTTCACTGAAATGCAGGTACAATGGGCGACTTCTACAGCATCTGGAGAGAGTCTTTATGACAACTCCAAAATTCCAATTGGAATAATTCCAAATAATGTTCTTTTGACAAAAGTTTTATCCAATAAATCGGAGGGAACAGAAGTGAAACCACGAAGAAAAATACTTTTTGTTATGTATGGTTGGAACGACGTTGGTGGGGGAACAATCCTACCGAAAAACATCGCTATGGAGCTTTCTGAACGCGGTTGGGATGTAAAAGTGTTTTATGCCTCAACAAAATATGACCCATCTATGCCAATGTATTCATTGGATGAGACAATAGAAGGAAAATTGCAATTATATGGCCTCTACAACCGACCAGTCCCTTTTAATAATCCAGAGAATCCAGAGAATCAAATTTCCGATATTGAAATTGAGAAAGTCTTCGTGAAAATTTTAGAGAAAGAAACCCCAGATATTATTCATTTTCATAATCTTCATGGTCTTTGCCTAAGTTTGCCCAAAATTGCTAAAGAAAAATTTAGAATTCCTGTTGTTTTCACCCCACACAATTACTTTTTAATTGACCCAGAAATGTATATGTTTAATTCCGATTTCAAAATGTGGAAGAATACAGACTTTTTTGAGAATTCTGAACTAATAAAAAAATTTCCAGAAAAAAGGTTATCATACCAAAAAAGACAAAATTTCTCAAAACAATTAATTAATGAATATTTTGATCTTGTTATAGCTGTTTCCCGAAGGCAGAAAGAAATTTTCTGTGAATTCGCAGGCAATAAGGACAATATCATTGTAGTACACCAAGCAAACAAAATAGTCGATGAACTTTGGGAAAACAAAAATTTAGAAATTGAATCAAGAAGAATACTGCCAAAGAAATTGAAGATTGGTTATATCGGTGGAAGTTTTCCTTCAAAGGGTGTCCATGTTTTTGTACGTGCTGCTCAGCATTTCCTGCCCAATGATGCGGAGTTTCACATTTATGGTTTTGTTCTTAAAAATTATCGTCAAATGTTAAACCACCTGGACGCAAAAAAGAAGATAATTTATCACAATGATTATTCAGAAAAAGATTTGTTTCAAATTGCAAAAGACATTGATATTGGCATTTGTTCCCCTATTAATGAAGACCCTGCACCCCTTGTTTTACTTGAAATGAATGCAATGAGGTTGCCCGTACTCGGCTCGAAAATTGGTGGTATACCAGATTTTGTTGTCGATGGTGTCACTGGTTTCCTCTTTGAACCAGATGATGTATCCTCTATGGTTAGTGCCATAAGATATTGCCTACTAAACACCGATGTAGTTAGAAACATTCGTCAAAATCTAATACCATACCATACTTTTCGAGCTTATATGGATCATCTTGAGAAAATTTATTTTGCCTTGCTAAATGAAAATATCAAAAACCCAAAAGATTTCGAATTAATAGTGACTAATAAGCTATACGAGTTGCCAAAATTTTCCGATGCAAGATTTACTCAAATCGGACATTCCCCAAGTAGAATTGAACAAGCATTTAAGTACTTAGGATTCGAATTGCTTAAGCTAAATTTGAAAGAAGAACAAGATGATTTTTTAACCTATGTATCCGAGTTCAAGGTACCAAAAGAAGTTACATTATTTGAGTTCTTTAAGGAAACAGAACGTACATTCTACGAAAAAAATACAATTAAGGAGCAGGAACCTAATCGAAATGATATGTTTTTAACATCCACTTCGAATATTACATCGGAGTCTGAAAAGGTGTTTGAACTTGAAGACTTAAATGAATTATTAACGGAGAAGATGGTTGAAATTGAGAAAGAAAAGGTAATGACCGAACCCCCAGAATCAAATGTTTCCAGAAGTTATCAACCAGAACTAAATGTGGTTTGGGAAGGTTCCCAATTTGTGTATCACTCTCTTGCTCTAATTAACAGGGAGCACTGTTCAAATTTAATTGACACAAATTTGGTTGAAGTAACAATTATTCCATACGAGACTGAACAATTTCAGCCAATAGGTAACCCGAAGTATGAAAAGTTAGCCAAAAAGGATATAAGAATTAAAGATGAACCACCCGAGTGGGTAAAAAAATTGCCATATATATGGATAAGACATCAATGGCCACCTAAAGCCGATCCACCCAAAGGTGCAAAATGGGTCATTATTCAACCTTGGGAATTTACAACGCTCCCTAAGCGGTTCGTAGATATATTCTTGCAAGCAGATGAACTTTGGGTCCCCTCGAATTATACAAGACAAGCCTATATTAATAGCGGAATTCCATTCAACAAAGTCCAAGTAGTACCAAATGGTGTAGACCCAAACCTGTTTCAACCCAATGGAAGAATTTTTGAATTGCAAACGAAAAAGAAATTAAAATTCCTTTATGTTGGTGGGACAACGTTCAGAAAAGGATTCGATGTACTTTTGCAAAGCTACGTATCAGCTTTTACCTCCAAGGATGATGTAGTATTGATTGTCAAGGACATGGGCACGGAGTCTGTTTATCGTGGTCAAACCTCCGAAGAAATGATAACAAGAGTAAGCAACACACCCGGCTCTCCCGAAATTATTTACATAAAGGAATATCTTACCGAAGAGGAAATGGCAAGTCTCTATCGAGCTTGCGATGTATTCGTCTCTCCATATCGTGGCGAAGGCTTTTCGCTCCCAACATTGGAAGCAATGGCTACTGGTCTCCCCGTCATTGTCACAGAGGGTGGAGCAACAGAAGATTTTCTATTGGAGTCTTTTGCTTGGAAGGTCCCTTCTTACAAGGTTTCAATTGGAACTATGATAGACAACGACCCTTTGGTCGGCGAAGCATTTCTGCTCGAACCAGATGGTGATTTTCTTTCGAATTTACTAAAGGCAATATATCTAAATCCCTCGGACATAACTGTTAGAGGTATCCTTGCTTCTTCATATGCAAGAAGTTTTTGGACTTGGAAGAGTTCCACCTTGAAGTTACTTTCACGAATTGATGCATTATGTGGCAAAGAGCTTTCCAAAAAGGCAAAGGATGTTTTGGTAGACCAAATCGATACCCAAATACTTCTTGGAAAAGCCGAAGAGTATTTTGCCTCTGGTGAACTTGCCGAATCATTTAGAATTCTGAAAAAAGTAGAAGAAAATTTGGATGAATTAAGTATTAAGTATAAGGTCTTTGCGCTTTTACGTCTTGCTGTGATACATATTTTGAATAAAGATTTCCCGAGCGCCAATATTTATCTAAGTAGAGTTGAGGAATTAAGTAATAAGAACATTGATAGTCTATATTTACGGTCGAAGATGCTTCATTTACAAAACAAATTAGTCGATGCCTTGGAGAATTATACAGAGTTGGTGTCGAGGTGGAATTCAGAACGATTCTATTCGGTTCTAGGCAACTCACTCGACCAGATTTTAACCGAAATGGGAGAGATTATGCTTGATATGAAGGATATTGAGAAAGCACTTCAATTATTCACGAATGCAATTAAATTAAATCAACGTAATGTTGAAGCTCATATTGGTTCGGCAAGATGTTTCCAATACGTTGGAGATAATGAAGAAGCACGTAGAATGCTGGAATGGGCTTTAAAAATAGATGTGGAAAATCAAGAAGCTAAGGAACTTTTAAAAGGATTAGAAGCAGAGAAATTAAACATTTCTTAATGGATGTGTAAAAAGTATTTGCGGAAAGGGAGGGATTCGAACCCTCGGTCCCGCTTTGGACGGGACACACGATTTCCAGTCGTGCCAGTTCAGCCACTCCTGCACCTTTCCAACTTAGCAAAATTACGAATTTTTTTGAAATTTTGTAACTTTTAAATATAGTTTTTGTTATTATTTAAAGTAACACATATGCGTAGGAGAGATTTTTTGAATTTGTTATTAGCGGGAGGCTTTTCTGTAATTACAAAGGTATATCCTTTCTCCGAGGATGGTTCGTTTAGAGCTGATCCGGTTGTACCACCATTCCTTAAAAAGGGTTCAAAGGTTGCATTTACAGCACCGGGAAGTCCGGTAAGTACTTGGCAAATTCGGCAGATTGCAAACTTTTTTCACCGGCAAGGCTGCTCTATCTACTACGGAGAGACAATAACAAAAAGAGACATAAAACAACGTTACTTATCCCGCGATGATAAATTTAGAGCCGAGGAGATAAATAGTTTGTTTGCCGACACAAGTGTAGACTGCATTGTAGCTGCACGAGGTGGTTTTGGTTCAATTAGAGTTCTTGATTTACTCGACTACGATTTGATTAAACGAAATCCAAAGATATTTCTTGGCTTTAGTGATATTACTGTAATTTTGCTGGCACTCTACAAAAAATCAAATCTTGTTACATTTCACGGTCCAACGGGAAATTTTAATCTTGATTCATTTACTTCTGATATTTTAAAGACTTTGCTCTTTGAGAAAAGTTCTTTTAAAGACTATTGCATATATTACAATTTTGCCAAAAGTGATATTCTCAATTA
>JBKBVP010000071.1:0-6914 GCA_046289495.1 Candidatus Kapaibacteriota bacterium
GCAACATATGTTATGTTATTCCATCCGTCGAATGCCCAGAAAGCTGCCGAAAGTGCAACTAAAATCCCAGCGAAAATGTTTACCTCCCCATTTGTATAATTTGAACTATCTCTACTAAAATGCTCCCAATTGCCATTTCCAAAGCCGAAAGCCAGTGCCACAAGCATGAAAATTGCAAAGACTTTCATAAATGTAAACACAGCAGAAACGCTCCCACCAAGAATAATACCTCGAATGTTTATAAAAGTGAGAAAGAAAATCAACATTATGGTTAAAATTTTCACACCAATGTTGTCTAATGGATATATGTTGCCGATGAATGGGATAAACAATTTAAGCGAATGCTCTAAATTCTCTTCGAATCGTGGTAATTTTATAAAAAATTGCGCATAATCGGAAAAGATATAAGATATCGAGGCTATAGAACCAGTTTGGACAACAACAAACATTGCCCATCCGTAAAGCCAGGCAAAAAACTTTCCGTACATCGCTTCGAAAAATTTATACTGCCCTCCTGTTTCAGAAATGAAACTCGCTATTTCTGAATTTGTAAGTGCACCGAAAAGAGTTATTGTACCGGCAACGACCCAGATAGAAAGCATAAGTTCTGGCGAGCCAAGATATTGAGCCATTACGGAGGGCTTTTTGAATATTCCCGAACCTATGACTGCACCAACTACAACAGAAATCGTCGTAACTAAGCCAAGACCTCGTATTAATTCTGTGTTGTTTTTCTTTTCTATATTGTCCAAACCTCTTTTACAATTTTAAATTGCACTGGCTATCATATCAATTTCTGATTCTGTTAAATATGGATGCATCGGTAAAGAGAAAATTCTCTTTGATACGTCCTCTGCAACAGGAAAATCTCCAACTTTGTAACCTAAATCGGAATTAACTTTTTGTAGATGTAGTGGTATCGGGTAGTAAATTGCTGTCGGTATGTTCTTCTCCTTGAATTTTCTTAAGAGTATATCTCTTTCTTCAGGACTTTCAGTCAAAACAGAATACTGTGCCCAGGAGGAAATGTATCCTTTTGGGATGTGCGGAGTGATAACTTTATTTGATAACTTTTCACTATAGGTTCGGGCGACATTGTTTCTTAATTGAAGTTCTTCTTCGAAAATCTCCAATTTAGTGAGAAGTACCACTGCTTGGATTGTATCCATACGGCCGTTGATGCCAAGCCTTACATTTTCATATTTATTCGAGCCTTGTCCATGCACTCTAATGGAAAGAAGCAGATTGTACATTTCTTCGTCGTCTGTAAAAATTGCTCCGCCGTCACCATAACATCCGAGAGGTTTTGCAGGGAAAAATGATGTTGCCGATACATCACCAAAGGAACAAGTCTTGTGCCCATTTAGAGAAGCCCCAAAACTTTGTGCAGCATCCTCCAACACATAAAGTCCATATCTGTCTGCAATTTCCAATATTTTATGATAATCAGCAGGCAATCCAAAAAGGTCGACTGGGATTATTGCTTTTGGTGTTAGTTTGTTTTGTTTCAGGACCTGTTGAATTTTTTCTTCCAATTTGTTTGGGTCGATATTGAATGTTTTGGCGTCGATATCGACAAACACTGGTGTTGCTCCGACAAGCCTAATGACTTCGGAAGTTGCGATGAAAGTAAATGGGGTGGTGAAAACTGCATCGCCAAGCCCAATCTTCCAAGCGAGCATCGGCATTAAAAGTGCATCGGTACCAGATGAACAAGCCACACAATACTTTCTACCAACAAATTCAGACAATTTACGTTCTAATTCTTCAATTTCTTCACCGAGAATGAAACGGCAACTGGAAAATACTTTTTGCAGTCTATAGTTTAGTTTGTCTTTGATTCTTTCGTATTGTCTAGTTAAATCGATAAAATTCATTACTATCTCCCAATGCCTTTATAGTAGATACCGTGTTTGAGAATATCCTGCTTGTCGAGAAAGTTTCTACCATCGATTACTATCTTAATTCCAAATTCGGAGAGTTTTAGGCCAGTGAGAGCGCGAAATTGTTTGTGTGCTGTTGCGAGCAGTATTGCAAAAGTTCCATTGAGCGCCTCGTCCAAAGTCTCTACATTGGAGAGTTCTTTAATATACGGGTCGTAGCAAATTAAATCTGCACTTTTGTTTTCCAGAATTGATTTTATTTTAAGTGCTGGGCTTTCACGCAAATCACCGAGATTTGGCTTGTAGGAAAGACCGAAAAGTGCGATTCTTGTGTTTTTCACTGGCTTTGCAAAGAGGTTCAAAGCATCGACTAAATGATTAACAGTGTGTGCTGGCATAGAGTTGTTTATTTCGCGTGCAAGTTTTAAGAATTTATGGTCGAATCCGCTTTTCGAGGCACGGTCGATTAAATAATACGGGTCGACAGGAATGCAGTGGCCTCCGACGCCACAGCCGGGGTAGTGTGGTAGAAATGCAAATGGTTTGTTCGATGCACCCTTTATTACCTCGAGTATGTCTATGCCCAAAACTTCAAAACTTTTTGCCAATTCATTCACAAAGGCAATATTAATGTCTCGGAATGTATTTTCAATGATCTTGGTCGCTTCTGTTGTTTTTAAGTCTGGCATTTCGTAAACTTCTGCATCCAGGATTTTTCTGTAAAATTCAGCAATAAATTTTGTTGCCTCGAGCGAGCTTCCACCTACGTTTCTTGGGATGTTGTACACATTCCATTTTGGGTCTCCTGGATTAATTCTTTCAGGGCAATGAACAACGTGAAAATCTCTTGTTACCCTAAGACCGGTGAGTTCTTGGACCATCGGAATGACCAGCTCGTCGCAAACACCAGGATTCACTGTCGATTCGATAACGATGTACTGCCCTCGGCGTAGAAATTTTGCAATTGTTTTGATTGCTCCTTTTAGTGGTCTTAAATCTGGAGTGTAGTCGTCGAGCACAGGAGTCGGTACACAGACAAAATAGATGTCTGAGCCTTCTATTATCTCATCGTTACAAGATGCTTTAAGTGCAAAATTTCTACAATCTTCCTCGGCTTGAATATCATCAATTGGACATATTCCTTTGAGGATTTTCTCTATTTTATCGGGTTTTATATCGAAACCAACTACTTCGTAATCCGTTTTCTTTCTAATTGCCAATGCAAGTGGGAGGCCTACGTAACCTAAACCAAGAACAGCAATTTTCATTTTGCAATGTAATTAAACTACAAAAATATGAATTAAAAATTAAATAAATCAGACGTAGATTAGTACAACCAAAGTCGCGACTTTGAAAGTCTGGGTATGTTGTTGGCTAAAATCATTTAGGCTAATTTTCGAAAAAAAGCCAGGCAGAGCGGTTCAGCAACCTTTGCAATGGGGTTCCATTGTTTAAGCGATTCGAAGCGTCCATAATTTTAATTGGAAACCCACTTTTAAGTATTTGATTGATTTTGGCGGCTCTACGAAGTGCAAGTTTTTGGTTGTGTTCTTCGCTTCCGATGTTGTCGACAGAGCCAATGATAGAGACTTTTTTCCCATCTGTGGATAAATCCAAGGCAAGCTTACTAAGTAGTGGATGTGTCCAATATGGTTCATCGCTATCAAGGGGGAATAGACCTACGAGTATGTAATTTTCTCCATCAAATGGGGCGGAATAACGATACTCCACAATGTTATTTTCATTTGCTTTAATATATATTTTTTGCATTTTCTCAATAGTTCGTGGATATTCCTCTGTTGTTTCTAACTTAGTTTTAATTATAATCGAGTCGAGAGAACTTATGGAAGTAAAATTAATTTCCGAAATTTCCAAGTCGAATATTCTACCTTGGATTACAGTATTATTATTTCTAAAAATGATTTCAGAACTAATTTTTGTTTCTACTTCTGGTTTGCATTTTATTTCTACCTGTAATTTGGGTAAAACAAAGTTTGAGTCTGTTTCTATATCACGCTTGGTGTATACGACAGAGCTTCCGTCGTCAAACACAATTCGCACAAATCTTTCTTCTGCTAAAAGTTCTGGGATATTTTTGGTATGTTTTGGAATAATAGTACTTTGCTTGTCCAATCTATCTCCAAAGCCATTTTTAATAAAGTACTCGGAAAGCCTTGCCAATCTCTGGGAACAAATATTAGCTATCTCATCGTTGGATTGTGAACAATACAAAGAAATCTTTGCCTGAGGATTTGTTTTCAAGTAATCTAAAATAGAGGCGAGAATAATTCGGTTCTCTTCAAATAGTTTTTCGAAATCAACAGAACTTTCAATTGCTTCCTCACCAAATAGATAATCGTTTCTATTATAAAAAATAATCGTGGGAATTGGGAAGAGTTCGACAATTCTTTTGGTTATTTTGGATATTTTAATCGTATCGATACTGCTTGAAAGGGATGGTGTGCCTTTATCATAAACAATTATTTCTGCATCTATTGGCTCGCGTACTGGTGGCATTGTCGGTTCTGGATAATCAAACAGAGGTGGAATAACTGGTGGTTTTGCTTTTGGGCTTGCAACATGATAACCTACTGCTATACCAAATGAAATTCGATTTGCCTTCCAATTAATATTTTTCACAAAGTTGTGCAGAGGTATATCTGCAGTGAGATAAGGTTTAAAGTAGTAATCGCTCCGAATTTTAAATTTCCACCCGAGTGTTAATTCTAATCCAACGAACGGATTACGAAAATTTTTAATGTCGCCACTGTAATTATTTCTTACTTTTTGATTATTCTCAAAGTAAGCATTTTCTGGCGATAAAAGTTCTTCCTTTTGTTGAAAAGATGCTTTCAAAGGGATATTTATTGAGGTTCCAAGTTGGATGTTTACTGGAGTAGAACCAAATATGTTTGATAATTCTACTCCAGGTTTCAGAGCAATTGCGTAGATGTTAGTTTCGATAGTATGCAAACTTATTGCTTTGTAAATGTTGTTATCGATAATGACATCGGCAAAATAGTCTTTTTGTTCGAATTTACCAGGAATATTTGTAAATGAAATTGAAGAAAAAAAGTTTAGAGTCAAATTACTCAATGAAAAGAAATTATTGCGAAATCCCGTAAAAGCGATAGAGTAACCTAATCCTTTACCATTGGTAAAATGACCACAGCAATCATACCCGGGGAATCCATTAAAATTCGCATTATAATGGTTATAGTCCAATCCAACAGAGGCTTCAATTTTAAATTTTTCTTTGGAAAAAATATCGGGATTTGTGAGAAAACTTAATAAAGCAACAAAATTTAACAAAAACTTTATCCAATTCATAAACTATGGCTTGAAGACTATGAATTCAATACTCGAGGAAATATCTCGAATTTTAAGCACTAATCTATATAAACCATTAGGTAAAAAACTTATGTTAATTGTTTCGTGGTACTCACCTTCATTAATGAAATAGCGCTCCGAAAAATGTAGATTCCCGACAACATCGAAAATTTCAATTTGCAACAAACCAGAGTATTGAGTCTGAAAACCTAAAGTGATTGTTTCGTTTGCTGGATTAGGGGAAATATTTAAATTCTTTATCTCGCTGTCTTCGACTTTTATTCTTCTGTTGCCACATAAATCAACGAGGCGAAGCGAGCCAGAAAGGTATTCGACTAATACATTTTTCCCCCAGAAGTTGCTTTGGGTGTTGAAGTCGATGCTGGTTACGTCTGATTCTCCTAATCCAACATTGCCAACTATTTTGGCAAGAATACCATCTTGTGGAAAGTCGCCCTCGACACGAATACCAATTATTCTTTTGTCGCCAAGGATTTCTTGTTTAATTATTTTTGCACTACCAAACTCCGTTTCAATGGACAATGGCAGGAACATCCTCTTGTCCAATGAGAATTCAGCCTCGAAAAATCTTTTGCCGTTGTAGGGCTTGTTCTCAGTGTTTTTGAATTCTATGGGTATGGCTACGGTTCCTTTAGGTGGTGTTTCAATTTGCGGGAACGAAATTGTGGATGTACCAGTGTAATTCCCCATCGTTACAGTTGCGTTTACGGCGCAAGGAGAGGCATAGAATGTTGCTTGCACATCGCTTGGAGGAATATCCAACATTGTAAATGACAAAATTCTTGCACTATTGGCTCGAAGAGTGAATGGCACGGATGCATTAACCAGAAAATAGTTTGGAGGATTGAAAACTATGCTGTCGATTGTTACATCAACTGCCGATAGATTCTTCAGGGTAATATCTCGAATCGGTATTTCGGGAATAAATCTCAAATCGTCGGTTGAAGTGGAAATCTTAGCACCAATACCTTCACCCCGAACGGGTATGCGAAAAACGTAATCCCATTGCCCAAGGTAAAAAATTTCGAGATATGTGTTGAAAGTGCCGATTTCTCTTGGATGGAAGCGGATTTTTATCATTAACTTTTGCTTTGGGGATAATACTTGATATTGATTCCCTTCGAGGATTGTAAAATGTTTTGCTCCACTCGGTTGAATCCTTACAATGTTGATTGGTAAATCTAAAGTATCATCATTGATGCCCAATTCAATTTCGTACTCGCGCTCTTCATCCACGCAAACGCTACCAAAATCTAATACCTCGGAGAGAAACTTAAAGTTGCGGTTCAATCCGAATGCAGAAACCGGCACAAAATACCTCTCTCCACAAGAAACTATAACCAGAGTATCGTAAATAACTCCGGTGTCCTTGGGGTTAAAAACTATTTCCAGTGGTAGACAACTCCCAATTCCAAGGGTATCGTTTCCAAGGTCCTTACCCAAAGAAAAGTTTTTACCATTTAGGAAGTAAGCAGATTCAATTTTTAGTGGGACATCTCCAACATTGCAAATGTTGTTTTGGAATTCATATTTCGCCTGGTAAAAAATTTTTCCGGGAGGAAGAGTGATTTTATTTGTTTGGATTTTAGGCTTGTGAATTTTAAAAGGCCCAGCAACTATTGTTTCTGGATAAATGAATTCCTTTAGCGTGATTACATTTCTGCTTGGCTCTGCTGTTGC
>JBKBVP010000072.1:0-6842 GCA_046289495.1 Candidatus Kapaibacteriota bacterium
GTACCAGAGACCAAGAACATTTTAGATGCAATAACTCAAGGAGCCGGAGACGGAATGAAACTTGCAATAAACGTCGTAGCAATGCTAATTGCTTTCATATCACTTATAGCGATAGCAGACGCTGGTTTGCAGTTAATTCATCAATGGCTTGTGCCAATTGGTATATATTTCCCAAAAAGCTTAAAGGAAATATTCGGGTATCTTTTTCTACCTTTTGCATACATAGTTGGTGTTCCTTCAAGCGAGGCACAGACTTTTGCCAGCCTATTAGGAACAAAAATAAGCATAAACGAATTTATAGCCTATGCAGATTTGTCTGCATTAATTAGAAGTGGCTCTTTATCGCAAAGAACTATAGATCTTGCAACCTTTGCTTTGTGTGGTTTTGCAAATCTTGGCTCAATCGCAATTCAAATTGGAGGAATAGGTGCTCTTGTCCCAGAGCGCCGTTCCGAAGTTGTCCAACTTGGTTTCAAAGCAATGATTGTAGGTGCATTAACAAACCTATTAACAGCTACAATAGCCGGAATAATTATCTAAATATACTAAAAGCAAAGAGATAACCCTTGTCTATTAGAATTAATTTTAAATAGGGAAGTGTAAACCTAAAATCAAACCAAGAAAGGTTGTATTGCTACCTTCAGTAAAAATTATGTGGTATTTCAATGTACCTCTAAATTCTAAAGTTGGATTTATCAAGTAGGAGAAACCAAAAAGAGGAACAAAGCCAAATTTAGTTTCGCTATCGGATTCAGAAACCCCATAATATTTTATGTTTGCAGTGTTGAAGAAAAGAAATGTTTCTGCACCAATGTAAGGGATTACGTTTGTTGTACCAAAACGATAGTTTAGACCGACGTTCAAAGGTATAGTAGTAAAGGTCAGGTCGACCCCACCTTGGCTTTTTCCGAAGGACCAATAGCCCAATGTCCCAGTGAGCAACAAATCTCTCTGTAAGAAATATGAGAGCACTCCATTAAGTCCAAAACCAGTATTGACCGCATCAGCAAAATCTCCAGTTGGTATACCGAGACCAACTTCGCCGCCTAAAAATGTTGTCGAACGCAAGCTTTTTGCACGCTGGGAAAATAATTCGCTTGTGGAGACGCAAATGCCAAGTAAAAGAAGTAAAATCATAAAACGTTTCATAAAAGCACCTCATAAATTAATGGAACAAAGACCTACTTTAACCAGAGAAACTTCTGGGTCGAAATACTTGTCAAACTTTCTAATCTAATAATGTAAATACCACCTCCCTTATTTACAAAGTTAATCATAATCTCTTTTTCGGAAAAATCTGTAAATGAAAATTCTAATTTCTCTATAACATTTCCAAGCAAATCGGTTATTATTAATTTGTGTTGTGATAATTCTCTGGGGGTAAACTTAACATAAATGGATTGAGTCCCGGGGTCTGTATGCAAGAGGAAAGGAGTATTTGGATTTGGCTCAAAAAGTCGTAGTCCACCACTATTACATATGTTTTTAATTGTTAGCTTACCCGATTTTTCAGCGAAGATAACCAAGCCTTTTGCTGTTTTAGTGTTGGTCAAATCGATTTTTGTCTCGGGACTATTGCCAAGTTTAGCCCTAAATTGCAGCAAAGCAATAGCAGAATCTGAATTGACTGGGGTAAGAGGTAAATTATCAATATTGATGGTATTCGTATTGCTTTGAATATTGATTGTTCCTTTGGGTGTGGAACCTATTGGCTCCATTAATGAATAATTGAAACTAATTTCTGTGGATATAGCAGTATGAAAACTAGTCAGATTTTTTACATTTTTCAAGTATATAGGCAACAAGAACTCCTCGCCAGTATTAACCTCGACTTCGCCAACCGATATTTCGGCAGAGGAAGGTAACACCTCGAAGAAACCATCTTCTTCGGTAAAAGTTATCCACCCATCAATTGTTTCAGTGGAGTTTATATCGAGCACAGTTTGACTGGTTGCGGAATTCAGGACCTCGAACTGAATGTCTAATAGATTTGTTACATTAGGCGAAAATGGAATATTGTTTAATAACAGAGAATTTGGGCTTTGTGATGCATCGACAGCTGGATTTGTGCTTATGAATTTTAGAAGACTTTGGTCATAGTTGATTTTCGTTCTAATTCTTGTTGTCCCAGATTGATCTAACATAGTTGCATTTTTGATCAATATAGGGATAGTTATGACTTCGCCAATTAATCCTTTATGATTGTCAATTGATATTGTTGCCCTCGATGCGATTGGGTTACTTGTAAACAAGATTGAATCGACAAAATCGCAAGGGGTTCCCAAAAGTTTTAAATATGCATTAACTGGACCAGAGCCTTGTGGATTGAATCTTACAACTATTGAGAAAGAAGACATTGGAGGAATAATCCAAGGTAGATTAGGTGAAAGAATTGAAAATTGCATATCCGAGAAATTAGCACTATTAATAACAAGTTGTCTGTTTGTCGTATTCCTGATGTAGATAACAGTATCTTTGGGGACGCCAACAATCCCAGAGATTGATATCGGTTGTCTATCAATCTTAGGAGCAAGAACAATTGCTTTCAACTGAATTTTCTTGATTACATTACAGTAAGGTTCGAGAATGAACATCTCCGAGGTAAAGTTTCCTTCGGTAGGCGATTTGAATGTAACTTTTACATTGCTTGAAGCCCCTTTCGAAATATTTAAAAGATTTGTAGGATAAACACCAAACGGGGAGTTAACATTGAAATTTAATGTTAAATCCACATTCCCAATGTTTTTAATTTCTAAATCAATTAGTGATTCTTCGTTGGGGCACAGAACCCCAAAGTCAATAATTTCAACATTTGGTGCGAATGAGTAATCAGCATTAAATGCAGATATGGGAATATCGAGAGTAGGATAATTCTGGGCATTACTTGTTACAACAAGAGTTGCCGAGAGGTTGCCTTTCGTATTTGGACTACATCTTAAATTAACAACATACTGCTCATTAGGAGGAATGGTCGCTTGACCAGGATTTGCCGGGACAAAGGAAAAATCCGATGCATTAGGACCAGTTAATTCAAATTTAGTGATTTCCAAATTCAAAGCACCTGTGTTACGAATCACAATAGCAGTATCAAAGACCTGCTGCTTGCAATCAAGAGTTGGAAATTCAAGAGAGGATATTGTAGAAATTTCTGGAAATCCACTTCCATTACCATAAATACGTGATTCAAATCTTCCTTTTTGAGTATCAAAAATCAACTTGCTCTCACGGTTCGTTGCATCTGATGGTGTGAAAGCTACATCGAAGTTCAAGCAGGAGAGGGGCTGAACCAATATATTAGTAGTACCACCGAGTAGTCTGAAATCGGAATCACTACCACCAGAAACTCGTACAGAATAAATTGTTAGAGGTTCTGTCCAATTGTTGCAGAAAATGATTTTTTGAGGGAGTGTTTTGGTTTGCCCTACGACACCGGAACCACAATCAACATCAACTGCAAAAATCCAACCAGTATGGACAGTAGCTTCGTTGCCATCGCAGGCAGATGTTGTATAAGCGAAATTAAATGAATGGTAAAGAGAGTCTGAAAATGGAACGATAGAAACCCTAATGTTTCGAGTAGAATCTTTTTCTAAATTAAAAGGAGGGGGTGTCCCGCCCCAATCAACTACAGTTACATTATTAAAAGGAGAGGAAACTCCAGGTGGCTCGATTAGGACGAAATTGTTCTTAGCTTTTAATGATATGTTCTTTTCAAAAGGGTCTTTTTGATTAACAAACGAAATTGTTCTATCCACGACCTCGAGATAGGGTATAAATTTACTTGGAACTGAATACTTAAATGAGTCTAAAACAGCAAAAGGTTTGTAAATAACTTGAACATTTCCTGCGGAGCAATCGGAAGTAAATTTAATTTTACATGGAGCGGGTGGTCCAATAGTTCCAATTGTATTCAAGATATCCGAGTACAAATTGCTAAGTTCTTCCTGACTAGGGACAGACTGATAAGCTTGACCAAAGGGAGTCCCATTACAAATAGAATTCAATTCAGCAGGTACTGGGAAACCAAGTGTAATTGCGTAAATTGTTACATCATATTTGCGGGCGGAATCGAGGATTTCACTTACCCAAACATTAACTCTGCTTGGAGGAGGACTTGCTCTACCTTCGTGCTTTCCATCTGTCAAGAATATAACAACTGGTTTGTATTTAGCTTTCTGAGCAACAAGAAGAGCGCCAGGCCGCCCAGTCCAACTATATAAAAAAGCGGCATTGTAATCTGTGCCAGACCTGGGATTCAGAAGGAAAGTATCGAGCCCTTTGTTCAACCACCATTTGCTGTTTGTAAAATCCCTAATAAGTTCATTCTCGTAGTCAAAAAGCGTTATCGCAGCTTCCCAACGAGTGCTGTCCATTGGAAGAGATTTAATTGCATTTCGTGCAGCTTCGCGGACAACATCCATCTTGGTTTTTCCCGGTATTGTACTCGGTTCAGACATTGAATAAGATATGTCTATTGTTAGAATAAGAGAAAATTTTGTCTGCCCCGTTGGAGGACACGAAACACTTTGAATAGCACGTGTAATTGAATTTTCAAGCACTTGTAAATCGTTGGTAGTGTAGTTCCT
Source organism: Candidatus Kapaibacteriota bacterium (assembly GCA_046289495.1). Taxonomy (GTDB): domain Bacteria; phylum Bacteroidota; class Ignavibacteria; order Kapaibacteriales; family UBA2268; genus Naka2016. The sequence continues at coordinate 4,587 of JBKBVP010000072.1, forward strand.
TATCTCGTTACCATCTTTGTCCCATACTTTAAATTCAAGCAAAATAGTTGGATATGTCTCTGGAAAAACATCGATTATTTCAATCTTTTGAGAATACAAATTGTAGATTAATGGAAAGTAAAAAAAAACAACTAAGAATAAAACTGTAAATCTATACATTTTTGCCTCCAATATCTTTAATTTTAATAACAAATCTATTCAATTGGTGTTACAATTTCAATATTGACTGTTCGACAGTAAAATCTGCCTTCTGGTAAACTATTATCATATAGTAAACGGGATTCTCCAAGACCTTTTGCATATTTTAGGTCGACACCAAGGACCTTAGCTGTCTCGATAGCTCTACGGGTGGATAGTTCCAGGTTGGTTTGTTCGCTACCAATTCTATCTGTAAAGCCTTCAATTTTAACAGTAGAATTTGGTTTAATTCTTTTCTTTGCAATTTCAGCAATTTTTAAATTTTCCCCAGTTATTTCGTGCTGACCAAACTTAAACAAAATCAAGCTGAATCTATCGATTTGCTTGTCTGCAACACGCTCGAATATTTTCTTTTCGACGGTCATCACCTCCACTGGTAGCTCGAGAGTGGGAGTCTCCCATTTTTTATTGTCTTTGTCAAATACAATAAGCTTATATTTTAGTGGTTCATCCAATTTGGGTACATTACCCTGCTCCTCTGCGACTTTCCATTCAATCACCCTGGGAACATCACCTTTGCCTTCGAATACTTTGACAACACCGTTACTTTGAGATGTAATTAGTTGCCATCTTTCAATTCCAATTTGAGTTTTAACATCTGGTTTGAAACGAAAAGTCGGTGGATTTACTTGTCGTAATGTATCTTCGACAATAAATGGCTCAAAAATTTGAGGTATATTTGCAATAACTTCAACTCTTCGGTTTTCCTCTATTCCATCGGGGTCGTCAGGATTCGAGGGATTGTCGGGTAAATTTTTGGCTACAATTTTAATCCGTTCAGGTTCAATGTTCCAGACATTAACCAGATAATCTCTTATGGCTTCTGCTCTTTTTTTCGAGAGTTCAAGATTTTCCTTTTCATTACCTTGGCCACTGTTGCAACCAATCAAAGTTATTTCAGCTTGAGGATATTGAGAGAACCTCTTCCCAATCACATTTAATATATGACTGTAAATATCTAATGTCGATAATCCATAAAGCTTTTTTATAGAGAAGTCTTTAGTTTCAGCTGGGGAGAGAAGTTTATACCTTCTCGGAATTTCTGCAGAGTTCTCATCGAAGAAAATGTAGCCAAGCAATGGATACATTTTTGTGGAGAGAAACTCTTCAACTTTAAGAATAGTAACTGGTCTTTCGAGCCCCTGGTCATCGATGCTAACAGCCAAAATCGATGCCTCGAGTGATGGGGATTTTGGTGGTTCCGGTAATTCAGCAAGCGGAGGAGCAATAGGAGGAGCTGGTGCAGGCTTGATTATTTTAACTCGTCGAGGTGAATAAACAATAGATATTCCAGCAGAAAGAGAGTATGCTCTCCACTCGTGGTTTTTTGCAATTTCATTTAACCTTGCTTTTAAAAAAATATTAGGGACCATAAATAAAGTATTCTCTGCATTTAGTGGAAGGTAATAATTAATTCCAAAACCAAGACCAAAAAGCAGCTTGCTTATGTTTGGAATTTGACCAGATGTTTGATTGCGTACTCTTGTCTTTTCGATTGCAAACACACCGAAAGGTGGATTTACTATTTCTTCTTTTTGCTCGAATTCATTTTTAAAAATGTAATTCAAAGTAGGTCCGAGCAAAATTTTAAATTTTGGTCCGATTCGATATGAAAGAAAAAAATCCCCGCCTATCGTATTTAAAGTAGATTCGACAGAGTGTTCAAACTACCCCAGACACCTTCTTGACCCTGAGTCGAAAAATACTCTTTTTCCTTTGTTTTCAAAATTGCACTTAAGTTTTCAAAACCACTATGAACTTGAAGTGAAAAATTTTCATCCAGCGGAAAAGATAAAAGTGGACCGAGAGAAGAATTTAAACCATACCCTGTTTCAAATCTTGGACAGCAACTTGGTATATTTGGAAAATCTATTCCTTTGAAATTTGCAGTGTGGAAATTTAGTCCCACACCAAAGCCAAAGCCAAAAGCAAAACGATTTGACCAAGGATTATCTAAATATTCAACCGAGTATGCTGCCCACGTTAAGTAAGAAAACATTATGAGTAGCTTGAAAATTATTTTCATATAATTGCTCCTTCGATAGCAATCTCAAAATT
>JBKBVP010000073.1:0-6825 GCA_046289495.1 Candidatus Kapaibacteriota bacterium
ATGATATTCATACATTCGAAGAAGTGGCATTGCAATTGGTCAAAGCAATACATTGTTCTTATGAAAGAGGGATGGAAATTGCATGGGAAGTCCATACAAAAGGAAAAGCCTCGGTTTATGAAGGCGACATTTCAGAATGCTTACGAGTCAGTGCAATTTTAGAAGAAATTGCATTACACACACAAATCGAGACCTAAATTTATTCAAATTCCAATTCTATGTTTATAATCTCGCCACAGTTGCAACGAACTTGTATGGCTAAAATCTCCCCTTTTTCATTACGAAACACTTTTGGATACTCGGAACTCTCTTTAGAATGAGATATGGAGAGTGATTTGATTTCAATTTCATTAGACGAATCCGCTACGTGACCTTTTGGTTGTTTTTTAGAACCAGCGATTTTTTTAGTAATAAGAAAATCAACGAATTTTTGAGAGGAGGTGATTTTACCCTCTTTTTTTAGTTCTTCATCGAAAAAATCCTTAAATTTTCTTGTAAGTTCAAATTTTTCATTCCTTTTTAGAAAAAACAATTCCAAAATCGTTTCAATTTTTAGTTGTTCTTCTTGTGTAAGTTGTTCAGGAACAGTAAGTATTCTTTCAACAAAATCCGAAGATGTATCATCCTCCAAATAATTAAAAAACTCTTCGATTTTGTGCTTTTGGGCTTGTTCTTTTGAGATAATATTCGATTTCATGGTTATTATTAAGAAAGTTCATTAATTACGTTTGCAATGTCCTTTAAAGGAACAATTTCATTTGCAATCCTTGCGTTTATGACTGAACTGGGCATTCCAGAAATCACACAGCTTTCTGGTGCTTGTGCAATTACATATCCGCCCTTTTCACTTACGTGCCGAAGCCCTTCTGTTCCATCGTTTCCCATTCCGGTCATTATTATGCCGACAGTATGAGAACCAAAAATATCAGCAATCGATTTAAACATCACATCAGCAGATGGTTTAAATAAAGTATTTGGTTCGGGCGAAATAACGATTCTACCCTGCTTATTTATAGTCATCTGCATACCTCCAGGAGCAATATAAGCCCAACCATTTTGTAAGATTTCGTGATTTTCTGCTTCTTTGACATTCACAGCAGAAAGAAAATCCAAACGGCTCGCTAATGATTTGGTAAATAAAGGTGGCATATGTTGAACAATTAGAATTGGGAACGTTATATCTTTACGAAGTTTGCTAAAAACTTCCTGGAGAGATGCTGGTCCACCAGTTGAAATTCCAATTCCTAAGATATCTATTTCACCTTTTTTTGGTCTTGGCTTCGAAAGTATACTAGATTGGTGTTGTTGCTCTTCAATTAAAAAAGATACCTCCTTATGAGTTGATATTTTTTGACTTTCCTGCAACTTTTGGAGTAAGCGTTTACGAATCAATCGATTTTTAACATCTGAATTATTAGCAATGTTTCTAACTTTTGACAACAATTCATCCTTTAGAGAACCCATTTCCGTGAAATTGCTCTTTTTTGTTACAAAATCCACTGCGCCCAAAGATAAAGCTTCCAAAGTTGCATCAGCACCTTCAGAGGTCAATGTGCTTACCATTAATACTGGTGTTGGATTTGTTTTCATTATTTCTTCCAAGGCTTCGAGTCCATTCATAATAGGCATCTCGATATCCATAGTAATAACATCAGGTGCGTGTTCGGCAGCAAGCTGAACTGCTTCTTTCCCATTCCGTGCAAGCCCAACTATTTCTATATCCGGTTGAGCGAAAATCTTGGCTAATGCTTGTCGCATAAATACAGAATCATCGACTATTAGAAGTTTTATTTTTCTCTCTTTCATAGTTATTCAATCAATTTCTGCTATAAACCAATTCACCGACATCAATTATTATTACAACAGAACCATCACCAAGAATGGTCACTCCTGCAATACCTTTTATGTGACCCAGAAAATCTCCCAGAGACTTTATTACAATCTCTTGTTGGCCGAGCAATTCGTCGACAACAAGACCTACACGAAACTCTCCTATTCCAACCACAACTACATATTTATCTTCTAAAGATTCACCTACACCGTTGACGTCGAGTACGCGACTTAATCGAATTAATGGTAAAATATCTTGCCTAATTCTAATTACTTCCTTTTTGTTTATTGTACTTACTCGTGTAATATCACAATCAACAACTTCGAGCACACTAGCAAGAGGAATTGCATAAGTTTCTGAATGTACTTTTACTAGCAATCCTTGAATTATTGCAAGTGTTAAAGGCAATTTAATTATAAAGGTTGTACCTATACCCTTTTCGGATTCAATATCAATCATCCCTTTCAATTTTAAAATATTCGTACGAACTACATCCATTCCAACACCACGACCAGAAACATTTGATATTACCTGGGCAGTGCTAAAGCCCGGTGCAAATATTAGTTGAAATGCTTCTTTATCGGTCATATTCTCAGCTTCTTCGGCAGAGATTAAGCCTTTCTCAATAGCTTTAGTTTTCAATTTCTCGGGGTCCATCCCTCGACCGTCATCAGAAATTCTAATAACGATGTTATTACCTTCTTGTTCGGCTCCTAAATATACCGTACCAACCTCTGATTTTCCTAATTTTAATCTTTCTTCAGGAGTTTCTATACCATGGTCACAAGCATTCCTAAGCATATGCACCAACGGGTCGCTGAGTTCATCTATTATTCCTTTATCAATTTCCGTGTCCTCTCCTTCCATTATCAATTGAATTTTTTTCCCAAACTGTTTAGCTAAATCTCGTATAATTCTTGGTGCTTTCTGAAAAAGCTTCCCAATTGGTATCATTCTCATTCTCATCACAGAGGCTTGAATCTCTGATGTAATAAAATCTATCTGTGATGTGGTCTCTTCCAACTCTTTCAAATTATCTTTCGTCAATTCTCCTGATAACAAATTTCTTGTGATTTGCTCCAAACGATTTCTGCCAAGGACTAATTCCCCAGATAGATTCATCAAATTTTCCAATCTAGATACATCAATCCTAATAGTTTCTGCAGAAGAGATGGAGGTTGATACGGATTTTACTTGCTCTCTCTCTTTTGCCTTCGGTGCTTGTTCTACAATATCTGCAGGTGGCTTGGTTTCAATAAAAGTTTCCTCCGTTTTGGTAGACTCCGTGACATTAGTTAATGTGACTTTAAAATTCTCTATTGAACCCAATTCAAGGGTCTTTGTTTCAGACATAACGCTTTTGTTAACTTCTTCAAATGCTGCGTTTATCAATTCCAATTCTTCTGGCGAGAAATCTCCAGGTTTCGACAAAATATCGGGCGCAAGTTGTAGAACCTGCTCGACTTTTGAAGCCTCTTTGTCAGTTCCCAATGATTCTTCCAAAGTGCTTGGCAAAACTTGAGCACCAAGAGTCTCTAATGTACTACCCGATTTCAAAATGTTTATCTTTTCAATAGTTGTAGAATACTCGACATCCGAGATATCCTCCCCGTTTTTTACCCTCTGTATCATCAGCTGAAGATGGTCATAAACTTCGAGCAAAACATCGATGATTTGCTGGTTGGCTTTTAATTCAAATCTTCGCAGTTTGTTTAAAATATCTTCGGCATGATGAGTAAGAGTAGCAATTTTATCGAATCCCATAAAGGAGGAAGTTCCTTTGATGGTATGAAAAGCTCGAAAAATTCTATTCAATAGTTCTTCATCTTCAGGGGTTTCTTCAATTAACATCAAATCTTGCGACAAATTTTCAAGTAGTTCAGTAGATTCTACAATGAAAGCTTCGAAAATTTCTTGCATTTCAGGGTCATTAAACATTTCATCCTCCAACAAATCGTTAAACTTCTATGATTGATTGAATAGTGCATCTATATCTTGTTGAGAAATCGGACCAGATTGTTCGGAAATATCTTCTACATGAACATCTTTGCTTTTATTAATTTCAAGTTCTAAATTTTTCGACGCATCATTTGAATGCTCTTGAAATATCTTGTCTATATCTTCTTGTTTTGCAGAATTACCAACAAGCGTTTCCACTGCGTCTGGGTCGAAAGCAATTTCTCGGTGCAATTTTGTAACATTAATAACATCAGGGGTATCTTTTGTGATTTGTTCAACTTCGGAAGAACTGAACTTCTTTAAAAGTGTATTTAGTCGATTCTGCACAGTCTCTAAAAGATGATTTATTGCAGCAATTTGCTGGGAAGTGATATCCTGCACTTGAAGGGCGAGCATAATCGAAGTTGAATCTGCTCGAATGTTTTCCAGTAATTCTTTAATCTCTGTGAATTCAAAGTCAAGCGAGAATACTTTTTTCAAACCATTGAACTGACGCAAAGCTTCATTGGCAAATTCATCCGATGAAATTTTACCACTATTTTTATTTTCGACAAGTATAGAAAATTCCTTAAAGAAATTATGCAGGGAGTTGAAAATTTGGTGTAACTTTTCGTTTTTTGTAGACAAAATATCCAATTTATAAAACACACCATCAATGATATCAAGAATCTCATTTGTTGCAAGTTCGGTAGCTTCCGTTACTTTAGAAAGTTGTTTAGATAGATTAGGCATTTTAGATAAATTCTCTTGAATCGATTGGTTTATTTCATTCAACAACGGTTGTATTTCACCAATAAAAGAAAATAATTCCTCGAGAAATGGAACAACTCTCTGGCCTAGTACAAACAAGGCTTTTAATTCTTCTGCCTTGTGTAAGAGGCTTTGAATATCCAATTCTTTCATTTTCCCCCCATTATTTTTCGTTTGTTTTGAGTATTGCTAAAATTTTCTCTTTTAAAACCTGAGGTGTAAATGGCTTGACCACATAGTTGTTGACTCTTGCTTGTAATGCTTGCAAAATATCTTCTTTCATACCACGAGTTGTTACCATCAAGATAGGGACATTTTTCCATTGTTCCGATGCTCTTAGTGCTTTGGTTAGGTCCAATCCACTCATATTGGGCATGTTCCAATCAGTGATTACAAAATCAATTTTATGCTGTTGTAACTTGGTCAGAGCATCTTGCCCATCTTCAGCTTCGACTATATCTTCAATTCCAAATGACTTTAAAGCATTAATAACTATTCTCCGCATGGTTGGCGAGTCGTCCACAACTAAAAATTTCATAGGTTCCCTCCTATTAATATAGAATTAATCTTTGGCTGTACCCAAGTATTTGGAAATCTCATATTGAATTCTTTTGGCATTAAAAGGCTTGATTAAATAGGAATTTGCTCCAGCCTCGAAACCTTTTTTAATATCTTCTTCTTTCCCTAATGATGAAAGAATGATAATTGGAAGTTCTTTATATTCGGGATTCTCTCGAATCGACTTAATCAATTCAAAACCATCAACATTTGGCATATTTAAATCAGTAACCAACAAATCAATTTTCTGTAGTGGAAGCTTTTCGAGTGCATCCATTCCATCGACTGCAGTTATTACCTCAAATCCAACGAGTTTTAACGACATGGCTATGAATTTTCTAATTGTCTCGGAATCCTCTGCAACTAATATTGTTTTTGGCATACATCTATATCCTTTTGTTATTCTTTTTTATAAGCAATTGCTTTTGGCAGATGCACCAATTTAAAAGCTTTCGTAATACCATGTAGAGATTCTGAATATCCAATGAACAAATATCCACCAGGATTCAAAGCATCATAAAGGTAAGAAACCACTTTTTGTTTTGCCGGTATATCGAAATAAATCAAAACATTTGCGCAGAAAATTACATCACAATTACTTACCATTCGAACTTGACTTGCATCAAAAAGATTAATATTCGAGAATCGTACAAGTCTTTTTACTTCATCTTTTAAAAAATATGCACCATCCTTGACAACAAAGTACTTCTTTAAATAATATTCTGGCATATTTCTTACAGAATATTCTTTATAAACCCCACTTTTTGCAACATCTAATACCTGGGTACTAATATCACTTCCAAGAATTTGAAATTGACAATTTGGGAAAATGGGCTTTATCTTTTCAAGAATGATCATTGCAATGGTATAGGGCTCTTCACCAGTCGAACAAGCTGCACTCCAAATTCGTATCACAACTGAGGGGGAACTCTTGCTTTTGTCTTTTATTAACTCAGGAATAATTATTTTCTCTAATGCTTCAAATTGTTGCTCTGCACGGAAAAAATATGTTTCGTTGATTGTTATTGCATCAAATAAATTTTTTAATTCTCCTTTATTACCTGGGTTTTTTATATAGCTTACATAATCATAAAGAGAGTTAAGTTTGAGTGCTTGAATCCTTTTTAAGATTCTACTTTCAAGCAAATATTTTTTGCTTTCGCTGTAGTAAATGCCACTTGTTTTGTAAATTACATCGCGTAATTCTTTAAAACCTTCGTCAGTTAAAGTGTACTTTGTATCGACAGAGTGTTCCATAAAAAACAAAGATAATTATAAAATCTCAAAAATCAAAAAAGTTTATATTTTGAAGCAATCTCTTCAATCTTAGCTTTGCTGACAAAGCTCGATGAGTCGTAAATTTCTTTAGCTATGTTTTTAAAAATGATAGGTTCTCTATATGCAAACCAATCGCAAAAATCAAACAAAACTGTTTCCGGTAGCTCCTCGGATAGATTCAAAATCAAACTAATCAAAAGAACTTTCTTCTCTTCGCTCATTATATCCCATTCACGGAAAAAGAACTCCATAAGTGCACTAAAAATTTCCCCGTTATCTCTTTGATAAGTCAACTTTTCTACAAAATCGGAAAAAACGTCAACACTAGAATTATGAATGATATTACTGAAAATCAATTTAAATATAATGTTGAACAGTACTTAACTTACATTATGCCGAAAGAAGAATTTCATGAGAGGTTTGAAAAGAAATAATATTTACGATTCTGT
>JBKBVP010000007.1:0-15740 GCA_046289495.1 Candidatus Kapaibacteriota bacterium
GCACATTTGGAGCGAGCGAGTCGCGTTCCAGATGCGTCGCAAGCGAGGGATTTGGGGCAAAAAGGGTATACTTTTCCCCAAATATTATTTGCCACCAAGAATAGTACCACATTTTAGCAAGTAATTTAAAGTAGAAGGCACCTTTGTTTGAAGTCAATGGTAGGGAATAAAATTTAGGAGTAGCAATCCCCAATTTAGTTAATGCAAACCAAATCGAAGCGTCGTAATTTTTTTTACTAAAGGTTGAAAACACTTTCTTTGCTTTAGATAAAGTAGCCTTCGTGGTGAGAAAAGTAAGTGTTGTAGAGCCAACTTGCTCCCATTGTTGGTTGTTGGAGTAAATTTTGTTGTGTTTACCAAGATTATGCACTTCCCAATTTAAATAATCTGGGTGGTAATAAAGAGTTAAAAAATTTGGGGAGTTTTGCAAAAAGAAATCAAGGGTCGTTTCGAATGCATTTGGCAAATAAAAGTAGTCGTCCTCGGCAAAATAAACAAGGTTGCTATCTTGTTGCTCGAGCAATAGTTCCATTTGAATTTCAAAGGTTTTAGAATTGCCAGCTTGCGAGACTTCGATAACTTTCGCCTTTTGGAAGAATGATAAAAGCATTTCTTTGTAAATACTTGGACAGGAGTCCAAAATCAAGTACAAACTAACATTTACGCCCCCGAGAGCATTAAGGAATGAATTGAAAGCCAGTTTAACAAGTTTGAACTTATCATTATTGTAAATAGCAAGGGGCTTCCCTATACCTGGATAAATCCTATAAGCTACGGCAATATCAAATTTTTTCAATTTCACCTAATTTCTACTTTTTGACAACTAAACGATTCAAAGAAGTATTCAAAATCTTAAAATAAAAATTTTTTTAATTAAGTAATCGCATTTTATCAAAAATTCAACATAATGATTTTTTGAAATGAAATGTTCCACGTGGAACATTTCATTTCCCAATGCAAAAACGGGAAAAAATCGAATTAAGCACATCCATACTAAAGGTATCTCCAATGATTTCGCCTAAAGTCTGAACTGCTTTGCGCATATCATCTGCAACAAGCTCGTTGCCGCGATTCTCGAGTAAACTTCGTCGCGCACAGCCAAGCTCCTCGCTTGCTCTCTTCAAAAGCAAATAATGCCGCTGATTAACAAGAACATCCTTTATGTGTTCAGACTCCTTCCTGATCTCCTCTCGAATTATCTCATAAATTTGGTTCACACCATCGTTGGTTTTTGCTGAAATAAATACTTCATATTTTCGACTCTGCGGTTGCTTATCTAAAAGGTCGATTTTATTTTGCACCAGGACAACCCTCGCAGAGATGTAGCTCTTTCGTAGTTGATTGTACAAATCGTCGGAATTAGTCTGTCCCAGTGATAAATCATTGATTACAAGTATCAAATTAGATTGCGCCAACAAGGATTCCACCATCTTGATGCCTTCGATTTCCACGATGTTCTCCGTCTCCCGCAAGCCAGCAGTGTCGATTAGTCGTACTGGTACACCCTCGATGAAAATCGATTCTTCGAGATAATCTCGTGTGGTACCCGGAATATCGCTCACAATGGCTCGCTTCCTCTTCAATAATGTATTGAAAAGAGTAGATTTCCCAGAGTTGGGAAAGCCTGTAATACCAACATAAAAACCAGAACGAAAAATTTCTGCTGAGCGATAAGAGGATGATAGTTCAAGGCAATAATTAATTGCCTCATCGATGGCTTTCAAAATTAATTCCCTATCAATAAATTCAAATCCTTCGTCGGCAAAGTCCAATTCCAGCTCGAGCAAACCTGCAGCATCTGTAAGTTTCTTCTTCAGTTCTGCAATCCGCTTGCTGAATTCGCCAGATAACTGCCGAACAGCAGTTTGATACCCTTGCTGCGAGGTCGAATGAATTATGTCTGCTACCGCCTCTACCTGCGTTAAATCCATTTTGCCATTTAAAAATGCTCGTTTGGTAAACTCCCCTGGTTCGGCAAGCCGACAGCCATTCTCGATAAGCGCTTCAATTATTGCCTCTGCAACAAAATAACCTCCATGACAATTAATTTCTGCTACATCCTCCCCAGTGTATGAACTCGGAGCGCGAAATACCGAAATTGTTACAAAATCAATAAGCTTCCCCTTACTGCGAAACTCCCCATAGTGAATCGTATGCGTCTTGGCTTCGGTAATACTTATTTTGCCCAAGAAGCATTTATCGACAATTTCAAAAACACCATCTCCAGAGGCACGAACCACTGCCAAGCCGGAAACTCCAGGCGGAGTAGACAATGCAACAATTGGCTCTGCCATTTTCAAAGAGTTTTGTGTGTACCGTCGCAATAGGGCTTATTCGAAGTTCTTTTACAAGCACAAAGCCAAAGAGTCTTCTCCTCTGTCAATTGAAAAGCCACTGGACGAAACTCTCCCTTGTCTTTATGCGAGCCGTCGCAAAATGGTTGAGATTTCGATTCGCCACAAGCGCACCAAAAGTACTTTCCCGCCTTTAATTTTATTTGATACGGAGATTTTTGTGAAATTGTAGGTTCTGCCATATCCAACTCCAATTATGTCCATTAAAATTCCAAAAAATAAAAAGTTTAAAATACAACATTGAATAATATTAAAAAATTTTTAATGGTTTTGTTTGCTCATACGATGAAACATCAAAGAACTAATGCAAAATTCTCAACGATTAATTGTAAAAATTACATTCTGTAGGGAACTATCGATTCCTCCGCCATACAACATAATCGCCAAATTGCTTCGTAGGTGAGTATTTACCGCGAATATATTCATCCAGCAGTCGTACACCATTGGATTTGCCGCTCTGGTTGGATTCAAAGTAATTTTCGCTACGCAGGACGATAAACTCGACTTTCGCATGCTCTATGTCCTTTATAATTTCCTTTTGAATTGCGCTGGTGGTTGCCAACCCCGGATGCAATTCATAATATTTCGTCGCACTATGCCGATTTGCTAAGAAGTAGAACATAACGTCGTTGATGTAAATCCTCTCGTGCACCAAGTTGCCTACAAATATCTTGCTCCCCGGTGGAACGGAGTTTTGAACATACCTGAGCGCTTGCTCGTAGATTGCTCCTCTGTCCTCCCATTTGATGCACTTCGCTCTGGGGATCTGAAACCGGAACATTGCAGTACAAGTAAGTTCATCCGAAAGGATTTGCAATTTTGTAAACACTGGTTTAACTACAACAGAAGCTACAATCAAGCAAACCAAAAGGTATGCCCAGAGGGAAAATTTTCGCACTCGCTGAATTTCGGATAGAAGAAAACCAAACAAAACACTCGCCGGCAAATATGTAGGCAACAGATGTGCAAGATCGGCTCGCACAAGCACTTGCGAGAAGTAAATTAAACCCAACGAGCCGAAAAGGAGGAAGCCCCAAAACAAATTAGCTTGTAAGTTAATTTTCTTTTCTCGAAAAAGTCGAATTATCGACAAAACTGAAAAGATGTACACTATTAGCGGAAAATAAAAATGAATTCGCAACAAGATGGATTTAACAAATTGCAACAGAGACAAATCCCCAGATAAAACAGAGATTACATTTGGAAATGGCAAAGGAAAAGGCAAAGAACGCACCTTTGGAAATACCATCGATGGGAATACAAATAGATCGTACCATAGTATATCCAAGGGTACATTAACAAGAAGATAAATAAGAAAAGGAATCAAAACTAATACAAAACCCACAAAAAATGATACTCCTTCGCGCACTGCTTCAAAAAACCTTTTAAAGATAAAGGTCTCTTTTGGATTTTTTGTAAAATACACATTGAGAATAATTACTGTCTGTTCAACCAAAAAAGTTACAAGCCCAATTTCATGCCTAAACAATGTTGCAATTCCAGTAGCAATTCCAGCGAGCATTAAATATAGATTTGAATGCTTCAAACTAAAATAATTAAGCAAAGAAGTAGTTCCAACAAAGCACAGTAGCAAAGCCGAAGGCATTGGATTTGCAAAAAATCTGTACTCTCCCAACCATAAAACAAAAAGTAGCACAGACAAGACAGCATATTTCCTTGTTACGAATTTGCCAGCATTCCAGTAAAGCACTAACGAAAGTAAGAACAGTATTATCGTTGAAAATATTCGCTCGGTTAGCAATTCGGTTCCGAAACTATAAAACAACCCAGCGACGAGGTAAAATTGTCCTGGGGCGTAGAGTGTCCAAAAATCCTTATATGGTACATCGCCGTGCAAAATTCTGTTTGCACCGTAGACGATTAGCCCCTCGTCGTAAATGTTTAACCCGTAATTGAATCCTATAAGTAAATACAAGAAAGCAAGCAAAAACAAAAGATAAACAGAAACTCTGCTAGTGAGTAAACTACGGAAGTTAAGCATCAAAACTCTTAATATAAAATAAGTTAAACCAAAGTTCGAAGAGGCAGAGAAATTAGCGACGAGTTACTCGGATGCACATTTTAATTGTTCATAGTAATCGTTTGCAATCTTACTTTTTGGATTAATTTGCAAAACTTTTTTCCAAGCTTTACAAGCATTCGGCACATCCTTTTGCAGTTGGTATGAAATTGCAAGGAATAGCCAAGCATTTTCGGCGCTTGGTTCAATCTCTGTCCACTTTTTAGCTACTTTCAACAATTCTTTGGCATCTTTCATATCGAGCAATAGACTACACATCTTTCCAAAGGCAAAGGGAATGTACCTTTTATCGGCTTCCTTATTGCTTGCAGTTGTAATGTTTATTGCCTGCTGATAATCCTCCCGAGCAAGCTCCTTCTTATTTAAATTGGCAAAAGCATCTCCTCGATAGATGTAAATCAATGGATTTAAGGTGTCGAGCATCAATGCCATAGATAAATAACCTATTGCAGAGTCTGGCTTATTGAGATTCAAATGCGCATTTCCCAGGTAAAAATATATTTTGCTTTTAAGCGAATCTAGACATTGATTTTTCAAATACTTTTCATAGAATTGAATAACTTTATCGTAATTCTTCGCCGAGTATGCCAACATACCCACCTGGTAATTCAGCAAACATAATTTCGGATTGCGGTCGAAGAGTTCGTCGTAGATTTCAAATGCACTTGTTGTATCTCCAGTTCGCAAATATGCACTGGCAAACCTTTCGTAATCTCGGGTGTCGAAAATATTCTCTACGGACTTCAAAGACTTGTAAACTTCGATAGATTTTGCAAAACTTTGATTATCGTAATAACAGCGGGCAAGTTTCAATTTTGCTTTCGAAGCAACAGAGTCCAACTCTTTTGCCACTATTTCGAGATGCTCCACAGCGGAATCGCACTTGCCAATCTCTACGAGCGATTGAGCCAGGTACCACCGCCCCAGCGTTCCACTCGGTCGAAGTTGAACAAACTGATATAGAGCTCGAGATGCATCATCGTACCTTTGCGCCAGGAAAAGTATCTTGCCTTGCTCGAACCACGCTCGGGCATTTTTTGGGTCTTTTTGCGATATTATCTGCCATTCTTTCAAAGAGCGCGTGAACAATTCATTCGAAAGCTCCTGGTCGGCTTCGCGATTGGCAAGCCAGTAGTAGGCTGTGGCAAGTTTGATGCGTGCATCTATCAAATTTGGATTAATCATTAATGCTTCCTCGTAATTCATCCTTGCAAGCTCAAAAACTTTTTGCGCGTAATATAAATCCCCCAGCGCAACCAATGGCTCTGCACTGTTCTTATTTAAATCTCTTGCCTTTGCAATGTAATATTCAGCTTGCTTGATTGAATCTGCTCGTAGATAGACGTAGCCAAGTTCGAGATTTGCCCTCCAAGAATCTGTATTTTTCTTTATATATTCTTTTAAAATCGAAACCGCTTTGTTTACCTCTTTGGTGAGAGAGTGTGCACGTGCAAACTTTACAACGATTTCTTCGTTGTCTTTGCGAATATCGTAAGCATATTGATACATTATCTTTGCAGAATCATATTTTTCGAATTCAAAATATACATCACCGAAAGCCAAGTAAATCGCCTCGTCTTTGTATTTTTGGTTCACAAGGGAGGGCAAAAGTCCATAAGCCTCTTGTAACATACCATTGCGGTAGTACTGCCTAAACAAAGCAAGATTGTCCTGACAAAAAATCTCGTTTGCAAATAATAAGATAGCCAAGATAATTGTTACTTTTTTCATATCACTCATCCTCAATTAATCTAAATTCTGCATTTGATGGAACAATACCATGCTCGAAGAAAAATTTCTGGGCAAACCCAGGATTGTATAAATACCTTGCAAATGTCATTGCATTGTCGTTCAATTTATCTAAGACGTAAATGTAGTGCTGAACAATGTAAGGATATAATTCTCTTAGTATGTTTGGCTGATTAACATTGTGCGGGAAGACATATTTCCCAGTTGAATCAACAAAACTTACTGGTAGGGCACGAAGCTCTGGCTCGGCAAAAAGATGCGAAAGATAGCCTATTCCAATTGCATTAGGATTTGCTTTTACAAAATTTTTAACACTATCGTGTGTTTGGAAAATTTTCACCGGGCGCGCAATTTTTCCACCCTTAAGTACCAATGAGTTTAAATTTACCAATTCCGAGGACATTGGACTATTGACAGCAATGATAGGTTCGGATTGCAACTGTTTGTAAATTCGTTTTAGAGAATAATTTTTCTCGGTCAAGTAATTCTTAATTTGTTCATGTGCGAGGGTATCGAGGGGCGAATCTTTTGCGACATAAAAAACAAGAGCATCGTAGGCAAGGGTAAGACGCGTATGCGGAAAAACCCCAAAAGCCTTCATCAAAGAGTCTTCGTAGAAAGTGTAGTCTCTGGCGATAATTATAGCATCTGTCTCTTTCGCAAGCAATTTTGCCATTGCATCCCAAGCTGTTGTTTTTCGGAAGATTACTTTTACGACACTTCCGGTAGAGTCGTAATGATTTACGCAGGGCAACAAAAGATTGTATATTGCTTCGTCGCAGTAGACCAAAATTTTTCGTTCTTCCGTTGGAGTTTCTTTCGGCGAGCAAGAGACAGCAAATAAAAGTACTACAGAGAGAATTACCCTAATCCTCATCATTTTTAGCATTTTCCCACTCCTTCAAAGCTTTTCTGTAAGAATAAATTCGGTAAATGCCCCAGACAATCAACATACCCCCGATTAATTGAAGTTCAAGCTTGAATGGATGCTCGTAAAATAACCTGCCCGTAAGGAAGAAAATCCCCACAAGTATTGTTAAAACTCTTACAGCATAATTAAGAAAAACCACTGTTAGCAGAAATTATTAAAATGCAAAAGTAAAAAACAAAAGCGAAGAACCAAAATTTGGTTTTGGATTCTTCGCTTACATATAGAATACAACCAGATTTCATCGCAATTTAAAGCGAATAGGTATGCTCACCCAGCAAACTATAGGTTGTCCATTTTGGATTGCTGGTGTAAATGTTGATTTCATTACGGCATCGATTGCAGCCTGGTTCAACATTTGAGAATCTGAGGATTGGACGACAACTTTTTTGGGCTTGCCGCTCTTGTCTACCAAAACACGAACAACTACTTGCCCTTCGATACCAGCCTTGCGAGCCATTTCGGGATAGACTATTTTCCGTTGCAAGTCTGCCAAATCGATGTAGGGTTCTTTTTCAACAGGGATGAATTCATCGATATCGGGGTCTTCTTCCTTTTGTTTGATTTCAACTTTCTGGTCGAGACTGAAATCTTGGGGCAATTGGCTTATGTCGATCTCTTGTCCTTTTTCTCGAGCAAGCGATTCACTCAATTTTTCGAAAGAGGCGAATTCTTTCAAGTCTTCTTTAATTTCAGCATCCGGGATTGGGACGGGTGTGCCAGCCTTTGCTGCTGTAGCAATTTCCATTACTTGCTGCGTCGGCGGAGGCGGCGGTACATCCTCCTTCTGCTCTTCTAATTGCTGGATTGGTCCACCGAGGGTAATTTTACTAATTGGTGCACGCGGCAATGCCACTGCACTACGCTCGGATGCCTTTGCATATATGAAATATGCCAACAATAGCAAAAGAAATATTGAAACCGTGATGATGAATCCCCTTAGTGTATTTCGGGGGATTATCAACTTCAGTTCAGCGAACCCATAAGTGGGTGGGGGCGGTAATTCAATCACTTTGTTTGTCATTTTTCCTCCCCTTGTATTAGTTTTAAATCATCTTCTGTCAAGGGAGCAATTGTGAATTTTCGTTGCCTTTTCACGGGCTCTCCTTTTTCGTCCAGGTCCTTTGTAATGGCTTCGGTTATCGGGATTTCAGCTTGGTTCAATTCATCGAGTATCTCAACAACGCGGGCATAGTTTGCTTCGGGCGATATCTTCAATACGGTGATAAGTCTATTCTTTACCGTTGGTTCCAAATTTTTTTCGATTGCCAAGGCTCGAAGTTTTGATAATGATATTTCCTGAGGTTTATTGTTTTCGTCGGCTACACCTTTGTACCAATACAATTTATTTTCGGGTGTAAGCATAAGCGTCAGTAGCTCCGAGGCTCGAACCTCTACCTTTGCGTACATTTCCGGAGGAATTCGCATCTCCATAATCTGGGGCTTCAACATTGTTGTTGTAAACATAAAGAATGTTAAGAGCAGGAAAGTTATGTCTACCAAAGGCGTAAGGTCGATCCTAAAGCCAATTCTTTTCTTTTTCTTTCTTCGAACTATTTTGCCCCGCTTTTGTCTTTCCGGTATTTCAAGGGCGCCACCACCACCAGCCATATTCTCTCCTTTTAATTCCTAACTACATAGACAAAATTACTACACAAGAAGTTAAACGATATAAAAAATTATCTATTATTTCATTTCTGTTGGTTTTTCCTCTTCGGCACCCCGCCTTTTATCGGTAACGAAGTTAAAAACGAAAGCACGATTCCTGCGAAGAATATTCATCGCATCTTCGACCCATTTGAAGCGTATCCGCCGGTCTGCATCGATTGCAAAACGTGTCGAACTTCGCACCGAGAGCGTTGCCCGTATTAATTTCCCGAGCATTGTAGTATCGACCTTTATCAATGCTTTGTTGTAAAATTCAGTTGGGACTTCTGGTACCAATTGGTAAATCTGTTGAATATCCTTTGTGTTTGTCAAACCATAGTAATAAGAGGTATCAGTGGGGACTTTGTCATCAATTGCAATATTGATAATGGCCAAATCGCGTTCGGGCAACTTGGTTGTATCCGGGGAAACGGTGGGCCTACGTATCGTGAATTGTTTTTCGGCTTCAGCTTCGGACTTAAACTTTGCGGTGAACATTAAAAATGTTAACAAAAGGAATGTGATATCGACCAATGGTGTCAGGTCGATAACAAATCCCATTCTTTTCTTTTTGATTTTTGGCACGACTGCCTCCTTTGTTCTATTGTTTCAATCTAAGCGTAAATATTTGAGTAACATTTAAAATTGCTTCATCTATCATGTAAAGATAGTTATCTACTTTCGTTGTAAAGTAATTAAAGAAGATAATAGAAACAATAGCAGCAGCAAGACCACCTGCAGTATTATACAATGCTTCCGAGATACCTATTGCCAATTGGGTTGCATCAACTGTCCCAGTCTCTCCGAATGCAGCAAAAGCACGAATCATTCCTATTGTTGTGCCAAGCAAACCAAACAACACCGATACGGAAGCAATTGTGGAAAGAATAACGAGGTTCTTCTCCAAAAGCGGTGTCTCGAGGTTCGTCGCCTCGTCGATTGCTCTTTGAACCTCTGTTAGTTTCTTCTCAACGGGGAAGTTGGGGTCGTTTTCCACTTGTATAAACCGCTCTATCCCCGCTCTAAGAATATTAGCTAGGCTACCTCTTTGGTTATCACATTCCTTCAGAGCATCGTCGAGCTCTCCTTTTGCCAGTTTATCCAATACGTTCTTGACAAAAACCGAGAGGTCGCCCCTGCCTTTCGCCTTGTTGATTGAAAAGGTTCTTTCAAATACAAAAGTGACCGATATAATCAGCAAGCTCATTAGTATCCCGACGATTGGTCCGCCAGTATAAATTGCCCCAACTACACTTCCTTTCTTGGGTTTCTTCTTTGTTGCTGGGTCTTCGAAATTATTCGGATTGCCAAAATAGAAAAAGTATACCGAGAACGCAATGATTAATGCAAGTGTGATAACGATTACATTGAATGCTTTTTTCATATAGTACCTACTTATTATTAATAATAATCTGTTAACTTACTTCTATAAATTTCTAATTGCCTCCTCAATGGAAGTATAAATCGGAAAAATTGTTGATAACTTCGTAATAACAAATAAATTCTCTATTGATTTATCCAAATTACATAAGACAATTGTACCACCCTTTTTGGTTACAGTTGCGTAGGCAGAGATCAAAACACCAAGTGCCGTGGAATTCAAATATGTTACTTTGCCCATATCGAGAATAATTTTATTTTTCTTCCCTTCGGCTAATTCTTTTAGATTCTTTCTTAATTCGTCGGTCTCCTCCCCTCCAATAAACTCGCCCTTTAAATAAACAACAAATCCGCCAATTTGCTCTTCGACCTTTATTTTCGACATAACTTAAATTTGAAAAATTCAAAACTAATGAAAAAAAACAACATATATGTTAAGATTTAATTAATGATTACAGCCAGTTGATATTGTACGAATTAGCAAGTTTAATACTAAAATTACAATGGTTTCATTGCCACATAAATCCGAAATTTGTAATCAAAAAGCTCGAAGTTTACTTATTTCCAGGAAACACCACCTCCGCCAAACATTAGTCGCAAATAAACTCCATTTATACCAACACTCGGTCCGTTTGCTACTTTAATCTCATCCAATTTCCAATCTCCCGCAACAGGTGTAAATGTAGCGCCGATACGCAAACCAATCACCAAACCTCCACGAGAATCCTCTTGTTTGCCAAACGTAAACAAGTAATCTGCGCCTATTGCAAAATGAAGCAAGAAAGACCCAGTGGACAATTCCACATGTCCCTTCAAACTATCTATAACTTCATCAAATGTTGGTATCGTCCTCTGTGATATGCTCAAACTTAGCCCAGAGCCTCCAAATCCAAACAAAGGATATACGCTTAAGCCGCCTTTCGAATATATTATGTAGCCAAAATCAACTAAGCCGTAGCCAGCACTCAAACTTAGAGTCGAGCGTTCGTTTGTTTGGTCGCTGCCAATAATCCCATGTCCCTCGCCACCGATAATGAAATTCGAAACTACAGCATGACCACCGCCCCCAATGGAGGTGAACGTGCTCGAAAACTTCGGATAGCCTCTTTCGGCAAGCCTTGTATTCAACGAACCAATGCTTAAAATTTGACCACCAGCCATAAAATAACCCATACCGCCATTAATTTTCCTCGGGGAATTTTGCTCCTGTGAATATGTTGCAACTTGAGCAATAACAAACAATATTGCAATCACAATAGCTAAATTGAAATGATTTTTCATAAATCCTCCTAAAATTTATTAGTATTACTTAACTCCTCCTTAATTGCTTTTCTTGCGTCTCAGTATAAAATACAATCCAACAATAATGAAGGGGATGCTTAAGATTTGCCCCATACTCAAGGGTAGGTACTGCTCGAAGTCTGCTTGCGGGGCTTTGGTAAATTCTATGAAAAAGCGTGCAGTAAAGACTAATAAGAAGAATAGCCCGAATGGTTTCCCCGAGGATTGAAATATGTTTTTTTTGTATAAAACAAAGAGCAGAATGAAAATTAAAATATATGTAACTGCTTCGTACAATTGAGATGGATGCACTGGTGGGGTGACTCCGACCACATCTCTACCTTGGAAAATATTAAAAACAATTGCCCAAGGGACAGTTGCCGGTTTTCCGATTATCTCGTGATTGAAAAAGTTGCCAATTCGAATAAACGACGCAGCAAGAGCTGTTGGGACAACAATTCTATCCAACAACCACAAGAGGTTTATTTTTGTATGTTTCCGTGTGTAAAACCATAAAGCAAGGAGAACACCGATCGCACCTCCGTGGCTTGCAAGCCCACCGTGCCAGACCATTAGTATTTCCAGCGGGTTTCGCAAATAGTAATCTGGCTCGTAAAAAAAACAATGCCCAAGTCGTGCTCCGACTACTGTACCAATTATTACATAAAACACCAGGCTTTCCAATTCTTTTATCGGCTTGTTCTCTCTCTTGAAGATGTACAACATTATTTGATATCCAATGATAAACCCAAGAGCAAAAAGCACGCCATACCAACGAATTGCAAAACCTCCTATTCGTAATATCTCGGGGTTGCCTGTCCAATGAAAATATGAAGATGGGTCCATATATTATTCATTTATATGACATTTAATTGTCTCGTTGTAGACGTTTGCCGCCCAGAGAAGTTTCTTTCGCAGCAAGTCGTAGTAAGTACTATTTGTTGGTTTGACCAATTTAACCACATAGTCCGACTTTTTTATTCTCACGCTTTCATTGTTTTGAATTCGGATAGTAGTCCTACCGTCGGCAACGAAATTAGCCTCGCCAGTGGGCGAAAGTGTTTTCAATTCGATAT
The DNA here is from genome assembly GCA_046289495.1 of Candidatus Kapaibacteriota bacterium. Classification (GTDB taxonomy): domain Bacteria; phylum Bacteroidota; class Ignavibacteria; order Kapaibacteriales; family UBA2268; genus Naka2016. Next base: position 12,457 of record JBKBVP010000007.1, read on the forward strand.
CATTTGTATCTGGTAGGACAAGCGGGCGGTATGTCAACGAATGCGGAGCAATCGGGGTAAGGCAAATAACCTTTGTCGAGGGCGAAAGTATTGGTCCCCCACAGGAAAGGGAGTATGCGGTCGAGCCTGTCGGGGTCGTCACAATCAAGCCATCCCCTCGGTAATCTCCTATGTAGTGGTCGTTTGTGTATGCCGAGACGGTAATCATCCTCGAGGAGCCTCGCTTTTCGATTACAAAATCGTTGAGGGCGTAGAATGTTCTACCACCAACGATGCCCTCGAGAACGCTTCTGTCCACAACACGGAAATTCCCCTCGACCAAATCTATTAATGCTTTGTCCAAATCTTCTACAGAGTATTCAGCAAGAAACCCAAGTTTTCCGACGTTTACCCCCATAATTGGGATGTTCGACTTTAGTAAAAGATTGGAGGCAGAAAGCATTGTACCATCGCCACCAAAGGAAATTAATACATCAATGAACTTTTCGAATTCATTCTCTTCTATTTCTTCGAAATTCTTGGCAAGTTCGGGGTCGAGCTTCTCGATAAAATCTTTCTTCGCATAGCATTGTACTTCCATCTTGATTAATTTCTTAGCTGCATAAATTGCGCAGTTTATGGCTTCGGGTTTGGATGAATTTTCGTAAATACCTATTCTTTTCATAAAATCCCAAAATAACGAAATCAAATATAAGTAATTTATACAAAAAAAAAGCCTTGCCATCGGGGGGGTGATAGCAAGGCATGCAGCATAACGAGGAAGTAGCGGCTGGGGAAACCGCTGAGCGGGAAACGGGACTCGAACCCGCGACCCCAACCTTGGCAAGGTTGTGCTCTACCAACTGAGCTACTCCCGCTTTTCAATCTTTACTGGGGTTACAAAATTAACATTTTTTTTTCAAAATTCCAAATTTTTAAAATCTTTTTTCAAAGAACTCAATGCATCGTGTCTTAACAATATTGAAATCAATTTCTGTGCCAAGTTCTTTCTCGATTGAGGTAACTTCTTTCCCCTTTATTCCACAAGGCACGATGTAGTTAAATTCACTTAAGTCGTTGCAAACATTCAATGCAAAGCCGTGCGAGGTCACCCATCGCGTGCAATGCAAACCAATTGCGCATATCTTTCGTCTCCCTTCTATCCACACTCCCGTCATTTTATCGACCCTACCTGCTTCGATTCCAAAACTGCCCACCAAATCGATTACCAACTGCTCTATTTCTCGCAGAAACCAATGCAAATCCGTCTTGTAATCGTACAAATTAAATATCGGATAGCCCACCAATTGCCCAGGATTGTGCAGAGTTACATCTCCTCCCCGGTCGTTGTAGACAATTTTTATCCCCTTTGTCTCGAGTAGCTTAGTCGGTAAAAGGATGTTTTCTGCTCGCCCAGCCCTACCAACAGTTATCACACTTGGATGTTGGCACACAACAAATACATTTCTATTCCTTTTCTCGATTATCTCCTCGGCAATTTTTTTCTGCCTCTCCCATCCTTCGTTGTAATCAATCAAACCCCAATCTTGTACCTCTATCATCGATACTCTTTTCGTTTGAACATAATTGTTACAGACGAATTAAATCGAAAAAATCGTGGTGATTTGTTTTGGGCAGGGTTAAATTTCACGCCGAAGCCGTGCAATTGGTATTTTCATCTGCTCGCGGTACTTGGCGACTGTCCTTCGTGCAACATTATAACCACGTTTCTTCAATTCCTCTACAATTTTTTCATCGCTATACGGATTATCTTTCGGTTCGGAATCGATGATTTCCTTTATGATTTGCTTAATTACTTTAGTAGAGACCTCTTCTCCGTTGTCCGTTGGTAATGCTTCACTGAAGAAGTACTTCAGTTCAAAGGTCCCAAACTCTGTTTGCACAAATTTGTTGTTTACAATACGACAAACTGTTGCTACATCCAATCCTGTATCCTCGGCAATATCTTTGTAAATCAGAGGCTTTAATCCCGAGGGACCTAAGAGGAAGAAATCCTTCTGCCTGCCAGCAATTGCAGTCATTACTTTAAGCATTGTTGTCTTGCGCTGTGCTAATGCTTGCAAGAGAAACTTTGCCTCGTCGTACTTTGCTTTCAACCACTCACGGGCTTCTTTGAACTTTTTCCCAGAAGCTGCCTCTTTCTTCATTCTTTCATACATTTTATTAATCCGCAAGGCAGGTATCGTGCTTTCATTAAGCATTACCATCAATTCGCCCGTCTCCAAATCTCTTTTTACAATAAAGTCTGGGACTACTGTATTCAACTCCGGCTGGGTATCATCTATGCCTGGTTTTGGATTCAGCTTCTTTATAAAATCAAATGCAATACGTATGTCCTCCGAACTCCAGCCAAACTTCTTCTGTATAGTTTGAAAATGTTTTTTGGTTAATTCTTCATATGCCTCTGTTAGTATTTTCAATGCTTGCTCTTTTCCTGGTGTTCCATTTTTGTAGGCTTTGGTTTGCGCAATAAGACATTCCTGCAAGTTGCGCGATGCAACACCTGGCGGCTCGAGGCTTTGTATGATTTTCAATACACGCTCGGCATCTTCTATTGTTACTGCAGACAGAAGCCCTTGTCTGCTTTCAATCAAACCGTCGGTAAGCACTTTATCCACCAAAATTTTTGCTTCGGGGTCCACAGTATATTTCGCCGCTGGATTTTCGCTTGCTATTGAACTTTGTTCCTCCCGCTGTCTTTCTAAATTTTTTTCCAGTATCAATTCATTTGTATCATCAACAATTTCTTGCAATGGTGTACGCAAATACCCATCCGGGTCTACATTCCCAAGAATTTGCTCGCCAAGCAACAACTCCTCTTCCCTCAGTGGTATCATCCTGAATTGCTGTATCATCTCCTGGATAAACGACACTGTTTGTTTGATTGGCAATGGTTCTTGGTCCTCGTCTTCGTAGCCATCGACGAAGCTTCTTCTGGTCAATATTTCGTCGTCTTGCCATGTCCTCTTGAAGATATCAAACGGGTCCCTGGCTTCGTCTATTTCTATCCGGTTGGGCTGGTACACTGCCTCGCTTATTCCTTCGTATTCTTTCTCTGCTGTAAATTCATCTACTTGTGGATCTTGTTCGCTTTCTATATCCACCGTTTCGTACTCGTTGCTCTCTGCTGCATCCAATGCTTCTAAAAGCGGATTCTCTTGCAATTCTTCTTCAATCTTCTGCTCCAACTGTTGTATTGGCATCTGCAATAACTTTAGGTATTGTATCTGTTGTGGTGTTAAGTTCTGTGTTAGGGTAACTGTCGTAGTCAGTTTAGTCTTCAT